>DISL01000064.1:11442-13374 GCA_002421845.1 Epsilonproteobacteria bacterium UBA6211
AAAGATTTTAAATTTATAGATGGATTGGTGTTGGTCTAGTGTTGAGTGGTTGGTTCCGTATCAGAATGACAGAATAAACTCATACTTTCCAAAGGTTTTGGAAAATTTAATTTGCATTTTTGTACTTTTGTATTTTTTCTTCTATACTATCCCACATGCTATCAAAAGGCACAGCAGGTAGTGAGCCGTCTTCTATCTCTTGAATTCTTTTTTCAAGTTCTAGCGTGATTTCGTCTTTTTGGATTTTGACTTTGCTTTTTGGCAATACTTCCAATATATTCATGAACTTAGGCATAAAATCATCTTGAATTTTTAGGGTTATTGTTTGCATTGTAAGTCCTTTGAATTAGTAGGAGAATTTTATCATAAAGGGGTAAGGAAGTCAATCAATTTAGGTGGATGAAGAAATGTTGAATGTTGAATGTTGAATTGGAAGAGAGATCTTGAATCTGTCATGCTGATTCTGAATCAAGTTCAGAATGACAGATTCAGTATCAGGATGACGGAATACAGTCTTACTAATAACTAATAACTAATAACTAATTAACAGGTGTCATTTTGTACCCGATATTAGATAGGGTACTCATAATTGAATGTGCAGTTTTTCTTCTAATATTTTTTGTAACAGTTCTTAATGTATCGATTGTGATAGATTTACCGTTTTTTTGTTTGAAATGTGATTGGATTTTGTCATAATCCACAATTTTACTTTTATTTTCAAGCAATAACTCTATAAGGGTTATTTCTTGTGATGTCAAAGGAATCTCCTCACCGTCTTTTACGAAACACTTAGCCGTATAAGAGTAGCAATAACCATCTTGTAGCTCTATTAAGTCTGATGCAGAACTTCTTTGTTTTGGTTCTACTTCAACTTTACCTAATAATCTTTTCTCTTTTATTTTTTTTGCAGTTTCATCAAGATATTCAAAAAACAGTGACTCTTTGAAAGGTTTTATGAAATATTTATCGACGTCATATTCTATGGCATCTAGTAAATAATCCGTTTCTGCATAAGCAGAAGTTACCACGATAATTTTTTCTTTGTCAAAAGCTCTTACAAATCTAGCAAAATCTAGACCGGTATCCGCACTAGGAAGTCTTACGTCCGTAATGATTAAATCAAAATCATTATACCCAAGGTCAAATTTACTTGCAGCCTCTTGATAATCGGTAACATGAGTTACTTTAGCACCTAGTCTTGTAAGGATACTCACGAAGTTGTGTGAAATAACTTCATCATCTTCAATGTAAAGAATGTTCAGGTCTTTTATATTAGTGTATAGCATATCGTTCCTCTTTTTTTGATCTCATAACTTTATCAAATAATTTCTTAATTAACAATAAAATAAATTTTATATATTCACTTATTTATTGTTATTCTTACAAAAATCCCTTTTTAGGTTGTTTAAATGTCCGAATATTCTAAGTAAAGATTCCTCTACCGCTTTTGCGATATTTTCCAACTCTTTGTTTGAAGCTTTAGATGCATTTGCGGTTACGAATTTTTGTAAGTTGTCCGAAAATGCTCTATTTTGTCTTTTTATATCTTCTATTACATCAGGAGTGATGTGGTATTTTGAAGATACGTTATCTAGCCAACTATCTAGTTTATCAAAGTGCGGAACTTTGAAATCACTATATGTGCCTAGTTTTGAGTATATGCCGTCTTTTATAGTAAGGGCATCTACTTTGATTTTTGCCGTGTCATATACTAAATCTATATCGCATACTTTTTCTTTTGCTTCATTTATAAAACTTGCACGTGAAGCAGCATTTACAAGGGAGTCGGAAAGACGAGCAATTTCACCTGACATAGAAGATATATCCGTAGCTACACTTGCATTTTCTTGTGTGGCGGTATCAAGTCTATTTACCGCATCACTGATTTGGTTCATAGCTTGTTCTTGCTCTTTACTTGAAGATGTTACGTTG
>DISL01000086.1 GCA_002421845.1 Epsilonproteobacteria bacterium UBA6211
TTTCTAGTACGTCTAAAGTGGTGAACTTTTTTGTCTTCTACTATGATATGATTTATGATGTTAGTAGTTACAAAATCAAGTAGGTTTTCTTGAATTTGACTAGGTTCTAGATTGGATATGTTTGCTAAAAAATTGTTGAGATTATTTAAAATTTGTTTATGAAATTCTATATGTTTTTCCAAGTCGTAATAGTTGATGGATTTCATATAATTTTGTTCGTTTAGAAAATGAGTTTTCGTATATAAAATAAGTTTTTTGATAAGCTCTTTTGTATGGTTTTTATCATCTCCGGCATTTAATATATCATTTGCTATGCCAAAAAGATATTTGTGCTCCTCGTCAACCTTATCGTGACCTATTTTATATTCATCGTTCCATTCTAAATTTTCTAACAACATGTTACTATCCTAAAGTATATCTTTTGGGATACTGAAAAAATACCCTTGAGAGTAGTCTATACCTATCTCTTTTACGATATTGTATATATGTTCGTTTTCCACAAACTCAGCTATTACTTGCATACCTAGTTTTTTTGCAAATTCCGTAATAGTAGTTACAACCATATACGAGTCATTGCCTTTTTCTATATTTTTAATCAGTGAGCCGTCTATTTTTAGATAGTCTGCTTTGAGCTTGATAAGATATTCAAAGTTACTATATCCTGTACCGAAATCATCTATAGCTATCTTGCATCCAAGTTGTTTGATACTGCTTATAAAAGAGACGACTTCATCAAAATTGCTTATACTCTCTGATTCTACTATCTCAAGAACTACCCTTGAAGCACATTTATAAGTCAATAAATTCTCAAATAAAATTTGTTTTGTTTCCCTTGAAGCTATATCTTGCATTGTAAGATTTATAGAAAATTCAAACTCAGTATTTGCAAACATTTCAAAAGATTTAGCAATCATAATCTGTGTTAGTTTATCGTATAACTTTGCTTTTTTGGAGTGTTCTATAAAGAAATATGGGCTTAGTATTTTGCCGTCAGCCTCTTTGAGTCTGATAAGACATTCATATTTTTCTATTTTTTTTGTTTGATTATTTACTATACCTTGAAAGTAAGGGATAATGCTATCTGTTTTTATTGCATCTTGGATTTTATTGATAGTCTCTATATTTGTTTTGATATTTTGGTTTTGTAAATCTGCTTGATTGTAAAATGCCACATTTTCGTTTCGTGTTTTTGTAGCTTTTAGTGCCATATGGGCTAGTTTGTATAAAATACTACTTGAACCGTAAGCAACACCACAAGCAAAAGAGATATTTGTAGTTATACCTTTTACTTTTATAGATGAATTTTCTAGTTTATTTATAATATCCAAAATATGACTTTTTAGTGTTGCATATGCGTAGTTTTGGTTTTCAAAAAGTATCGCAAATTCATCACCGCTGACCCTATGTACTTTACCGTTTACCACTTTTTTGCTAAGTCTTTGAGCAAAAGTTTTAAGAACTTCATCTCCAACTTCATATCCAAAGTAGTTATTAATATCTGAAAACCTATCAAGATTCAAAAGCAGCAATGTATGAGATTCTGTTGAATTTTTTAGTTTTGAAAGTAGGGCTACTCTGTTATTTAGACCTGTCAAGTCATCATTAAATTGTTCTTTTATGATTTGTTCTTTTTGTATAAGCTCTGTTACATCGGTTCTAGCTGCTATGTATTCTACTATTTGATTATTTTCATTCAGAATTGGTATGATTACACTTTTGACATAGTATTCACTTTTGTCTTTTGCAAGATTTTTAAATGTCCCTCTCCAAATTTGCTTATTTTGTATAGTACGCCACATATCTTTGAATAGTTCTTTCGTATTATCAGGATGTCTCAGGATACTATGGCTTCTACCTATTAATTCCTCTTTTGAATAACCTGAAATTCTACAAAATTCATCATTTACATAAGTTATCAATCCTTGAGGGTCTGTTTTGGAAACGATAGAGTTACTATCAAGTGCAATTTTGTACTGGTTTAAGAAGTTTATACTTTCATCTAGTTCACTTTGGGTCTCATTTACTAGATGGCTTAGTGCTTTGAGCATAGAGTGTTTTGAATTATAATCTCTAACTTGTATAGTATCTTGGATGTTATTACTTTCACTAAGTGACAATGTGGTAGTTGTAACATTCAAAAGTTGATTTCTTAAATTACCGTGATAAAATTCACCGTATGTAAAAAAACCTACACTAGGTGCAACATCATTTATAAGTCCGAGTTCATATTGTAAGTGTTCTTTAAGAAATAGTTTTCTAACGGTACAAGAGTATATAAAAGTTCCTTCAACAGGAAATGATAATATGTTTTTCTGTACTAATGGGGCTTTGTTGACGATTTCTTCAAGATTACCTATAGCAAATCTTATCTTGTCGCCGTTTTGAAAGTGTCCTGCATAAATAAGTGAGCCGTTTTCACCCTCTGCTACCATAGACCTTGCGATGTTTATTCCGTCATCATTTTTTATAAAAGGAAATTCAACGGCACTTGCCGGAAGCTCTTTGACGGTGTCATTTCCTAGATACTTGGTATAAATATCTATAGCTTTGATGCCGTCTATTTCATATATGATATTATTCTCAGCTTTAGTGACGGTCATCTCTTTACCGATAGGTGTCCACTCTAAAATATAGTTAGTTGAAACTTTTAGTTTTTCACTGTTTAAAGAAGCAAGAACAATACCATCATATAAAATCTCGGTATCTTTAATAATATAAACCGACTTAAAAGCGTCATTATCTGCAGCATTGCCACCTGCAATAGGAATGTTTGGGCAAATAGATGAAAAACCTTCCAAAAACGACTCAGCATCCCCTTTTAGAGATTCCGCGAATGATATAACGGCTTTTGTATTTTCACGTATTATTTTGGATACGGAATTTTGACCTGTGTTAAAAGTAGTATCTTGAAAATGAAAAAGTTCTACTTCTGTGTCTTGAAATAATGCAAAAGATATTATGATAGAATTTCTGATTATTCCACCATCTATAATTTCTCCTGATGTTGAAGCACCTATTATAGAGCTATTAGGTAAAGTTTGCTTTAAAGTATTTAATATATCTTGAACCAATGTTATATTGGTAGTACCGCTAAAAACTTGTATCAATAGAGAATTATAATTTAACACTTCATTTTCAATAAAATAAGTTAGTGTATTCAAGTCTTTAAAAATATGACTTAGTAATCTCATTGATTCTCTTTTTTATGATAAATTTTAAGTTATTGTATCAAAATAATAGTTAAAATAAAATTATATTTATAATTGTATAACATCTATGAAAAAAGTTTTTATATGTTTTTAAGATAATAACGGTTATCATTTCAATTATTGTTCTCAAGGATAAAAATGTATTTAGATAATTGTAAAATATTAGATGTTATAGAAGTAGAAAAGATAAACGGTGATGATGATTTTAAACAAAGACTATACTCTTTTGGTATAAACATCGGAAGTACATTAAAAGTTATAAATATTACTTTGGCAAAACAGACTATTCAGATAGAAAATGAGGATGGAACACTTATTGCTTTGCGTTTTAGTGAAGCCAAACTTATAGAGGTAAAATAATGAAACCCATTAAAATAGTTCTTGCCGGACAGCCTAATGTCGGTAAGAGTATGCTTATCAATTCCATATCAAAATCCAACCTAAAAGTCGGCAATTTTTCAGGTGTAACGGTAGAAAAAACAGAAGTTTGTTTTGAACACGACTGCCATATATTTGAACTTGTTGATTTACCTGGAACTTACTCGATAGACGGTTTTTCAAAAGAGGAGATGGTAGCAAAGGATTATTTACTAAAAAGTGAATATGACGTAATAGTAAATGTAATAGATTCTACTCACCTACAAAGAAATCTTTTGTTGACTTTGGAGCTTTTGCGTCTAAATAAAAAAGTCGTTATTGCACTTAATATGGATGATGAGGCAAAAAAAGAGGGAATTTTTATAGATGTGGAGCAATTTTGTGCAATTTTAGGTATAAAAGCCGTAAAAGTATCAGCTGCAAAAAAGGACGGTATAGAGGAACTCTTACACGCAATCCATGATGTATATGAAGCAAAAAGAGAAGAGCATAAGATAGTTTATAACGACTCTATAGAACAAGAGATTTTTCATATTTGTATGTTTTTAGACCAAAAAGGTTTTAAATACAACGATTTAAGTTCAAGAGAAGTGGCAATAAGACTTATCAGTGAAGATAAGGGGTTGTTTAAGTATATTCATGACGAGCCTATATTCCTTGAACTTCAACCTTTGATGATAAATTCGTTAAATAGAATTTATGAGTATTATGAAAGTAAAAATATCAAAGAGATTTTCAAAAAAGAGGATTTTGCGATAGCAAAAGGTATCAAAACCGAAGTTGTAACCTGCAAAGCTAATAAGCAAGTTACGTTAACTCAAAAAATAGATAGTATCTTGATAAACAAATTTGCAGGTATTCCCATATTTTTATTTTTTATGTGGGCATTGTTTCAAATTACTTTCGAACTTGGTTCAATTCCTATGGATTATATAGATGAATTTTTCGTATCGTTAAGCGGTGCTATTAGCTCTTTTATGGGTGAAGGGCTTATACGAGATGTTATAGCAGACGGTATTATTCCAGGTGTCGGTGCGGTTGTGCTATTTTTACCAAATATCGTCATACTTTATATAGGGATTGCTTTACTTGAGACCACAGGTTATATGAGTAGGGTAGCGTTTTTGCTTGACGGTTTTTTTCACAAATTCGGTCTGCACGGTAAGAGTTTTATTCCTCTTGTGACGGGCTTTGGATGTAGCGTACCTGCATATATGGCTGCACGTACGTTAAAAAGTGAAAAAGATAGACTTATTACGTTGTTTGTTATAGGATTTATGAGTTGTGGTGCAAGATTGCCTGTGTATGTACTTTTTGTAGGGACCTTTTTTGAGGCTTCAAATGCGGGGAATATGCTTTTTGCTATCTATATAGCCGGAGCATTATTTGGATTGTTGATGGCAAAACTTTTAAGACTTACGGCTTTTAAAGGCAAAGACGAACCGTTTGTTATGGAGATGCCTAAATATAGACTCCCTACCATGAGACTTCTTTGGTTTACGGTATCAAACAACGCATATATGTATCTAAAAAAAGCAGGAACGTTTATATTAGCTGCATCTATAGTGATTTGGGTGGCGAGTACCTATCCTAAAAACTATGAAATGATAAGTGAATATGAGTCAAAAATAGAGATTTTAGAAGATGATGTAGAGATAGCAAAACTAGAACTTGAACTTACTCAAAAATCGTTAGAACAAAGTTTCTTAGGCGTTGTGGGAAAAAGTACAGAGTTTATGTTTACACCTTTAGGTTTTGATTGGAGATTAACCGTTGCACTTGAAGCTGGACTTGCCGCAAAAGAGGTAATAGTTGCAACACTAGGTATTTTATACAATGTAGGTGTTGATTTGGATGAGGAGAGTTCATCATTACAAGATGCCCTAAAATCTCAAATTCCACTCCCTACAGCCGTGGCATTTATAGTTTTTGTGATGATTTATTTGCCTTGTTTAGCAGCAAGTGTAGTGTTTGCAAAAGAAGCAGGTGGATACAAATATTTGGCTTATTTATTTGTTTTTACTACAGGTACTGCTTGGATAATGTCGTTTATAGCTTATAACTTGACAAAAATTATGATTTGATAAGTTTTTAATCTTAAACCTTGTATAATACATCTAGGTGTTTTGTACAAGGTGTTATATGAAGTTAGCAAAAGATTTTCTTAATAGATATACCATTGTTATTATTTCTTCCATATTTTATATTTTTTTAGTTTGTATATTTTATTTTCAAACAAAAGATTATACTATAAACAAAGCTCAAGAGAGAATTGAGGATTTATTACTCAATGTACAAGCTTTAAGAAGTTTTAATTCCAATTTTCAAAAAGAAGAGGTATATAAACTCCAACAAAACGGCTTTATATATAATGGATATTTTTCTCCTACGTTATTATCTTCCACTTATGTCTCAAAAGAAGTAAATAAAATCTATAATGAACTTAGAATTGCTCAAGGTAAAGAACCTATAGTTATACGATTTGCTTCATCAAATCCAAGAAATCCACAAAATCAAGCAACAGCCAAAGAAGATAAAATTTTAGAAGATTTTAATAAAAAAACTATTACCGAGTATAGGGAAATTATTACGACGTCTTCAGGTGAAGCCATTTACTATGCAGTTCCTACAAAGGTAACAACGGCAGAATGTGTCAAATGTCATAGTGACCCTTCATTAGCCCCTAGCGATTTAGTGAAATATTATGGTGATCAAGCAGGTTTTTATGAGCATAGCGGAGAAGTAAGAGCTTTACTCTCTACTGTATATCCAATAAATGCAGAGATTAAAGAGGGAATGTTTTATTTTTATATACTTACTTTGAGTACGTTGGTAGTGTTTTTGATTATAGGATTTGTTAGCCACAACTTTTTAGATGTAATAGATGAAAAACAAGAGGAATTAGAAAATATAAATAAATCCTTGGAAAGCATAGTAGAAAAACAAACAAAAGAGATAGCACAAAAAAGTGAATATTTAAATCTTATTTTTAATGCTTCTCCTAATATTATTTTGGTCAGTGACGGGTTTAATATTATGTTTGCAAATGATACTTTCTTTACGATTTTTAGTAAGTGTGATAGTATTGATGACTTTTCAAAATACTACGACTCTTTTGGTGAATTTATACTAAATCATGAAAGTAAGGTAGAAGGGTTGGCGTTTGATATTTCAAATTACATAGACAAAAACAAAAAATTGCAGTATTCTATAAACAACAAATTATACTATTTCAATATGACAACTACAAAAATCAGTTTTAACGATAAAGTGTTATACCTACATATTTTAGCCGATATTACGGAACTTGAAACAACTAAAAAAACTCTTGAAGTTTTGTCTATTAAAGATGAATTAACTTCACTTTATAATAGAAGATATTTTAATACCGTTTATGATAAAGAGTTAAATAGGGCTATTAGAAGTGGTGAGTATATAGCATTTGCCGTACTAGATATAGATTATTTCAAAAATTATAATGACTCAATGGGACATATAAAAGGTGACGAAGCATTGGTGAAAATATCTTCGGTAATGTCAAGCTTGTTCCATAGAAGCGGTGATTATGTTTTTAGAATGGGTGGAGAAGAGTTTTGTATTATCATGATAGGTGTACAACCTCACAATGCGTTGCAATATTTACATAAATTAAGAGATGAGGTAGAAAACCTTCATATTCATCATCCAGATAGTTCTGTTTCAAAATATATAACTATTTCTACAGGATTGTATGTATCTAAGGTTTCAAATGATGTAAACGTGGATTATTATAAAGAAGCTGATACTTTACTATATGAAGCAAAAGTGACAAGAAATTGTGTAGTATCCAATGTGGAGTTTGACTCCACCGTGGACTAAATTATTTTTGTAAAGTTTGTAGGTACTCGTGAACGCCTTGAACTTCTTCTTCAGAAATATTAGCAAAAGGTGCCATCAAGAATCCCATACCTCTATCGTAAGTACCACCTTTGTAGCCTCTGATTGAATTTGTCATATCTTCTAAAGTAAGAGTGTTAAGCGGTCTTGATTTACCGTAAGCTCTTTTTTGACCTTGGTCACCGTGACAGACTGAACATTTGTTTGTAAATAGGTTTTGACCTACAGTTTTTAGTTCTGCTTTAGTCATAGCTTTTTTCTCTGTTACCGTAAACAGTGAAATACCTTTATCTGCATTTGCAGAAGTACCGTCAGTTTTAATGTTAGCTAATTCACCGTGATATTTTTCAATCAATGCTTTTAATTCAGCACCCATCTCACCCTCTAGCTTAAAACATACACAATCACTTGAATTACTAGACGCATATAGTGATGTAGCCAACAATGTCGCACTTGCCAATTTCAAAAATCTCATTTTCTCTCCTATTGTTTAAATTATTGTTCTATTCGTATCATAGCAGGTTTTTCTTGAATAAAATCAAGTTTTTCTATTTCACCTAACGCTTTAATTATATCAGATTCTTTTGACTTGTGAGTTGCAAGTAAAAGATTTGAAAAACCGCTTTCAAGAGGTTTTTGTAAAATCTTCTCTATAGAGATACTACATTTTGACAAAATAGAGGCTACACTAGCCAAAACACCGGTCTTGTCTTCTACTTTGAGTCTTATGTAATAATTGGTCTCTATGTCGTTTTTCTCTGCAAGTGTAAGTCCGCTTTCTAAAGGTTTGTTAAAACCTAACATAGGTGAACCTTTGCCACGTCTTGCAATATCTATAATATTAGCTATTACGGCACTTGCCGTTGCATTTCCACCTGCTCCGGCACCGTAATACATAGTTTCGCCTACTTTATCACCGACTACGCTAATACCGTTCATAACACCGTCAACTTTTGCTATCATCTCTTTATTTGGAATAAGTACCGGATGAACTCTAAGTTCTACGAGTTTGCCTCGTTTTTTGGCAATACCAAGAAGTTTGATAGAATAGTTAAACTCTTTTGCAAAATCTATATCACAAGTGGTTATATTTTCTATACCCTCTATCAAAATATCTTCCGGTTTAGCATCTATACCGTAAGCTATAGAAGCAAGTATAAGAAGTTTGTGAGCAGCGTCATATCCACCTACGTCAAAGGTTGGGTCAGCTTCAGCGTATCCAAGCTCTTGAGCCTCTTTAAGTACATCGGCAAAAGAAGCACCCTCGTTTATCATTTTTGTTAGGATAAAGTTACAAGTACCGTTTATAATACCTTTTATAGATAAGATATGGTTTGCACTCAATCCCTCTCTTAAGGCATTGATGATAGGAATACCACCTGCAACACTCGCTTCAAATTCAAAAGGAACGTTACCTGCAATTTCTTCAAGCTCGTATCTATGGTATGCAAGTAATGCTTTGTTTGCTGTTACTACGGCTTTGCCTTTTGCTAGAGCTGTTTTTACTATTTCGTAAGGTTTCTCAACACCACCCATAAGCTCAACTATTAGGTCTATACTTTCATCATTAAGTGCTAAATTTACATCATCTGTTAGCGGTATATCCACATCTCTTTTTTTAGCTAAATTATTTACAACACCAAGAACAGGTACTATTTCTACACCTGCTCTTGCTTTGATTACTTCAGAGTTGTCTTTTAATATTTGTACTACGCTACTTCCAACAGTTCCTACACCTAAGATTGCAATTTTCAACATTTTTTACCTTATGAGTTTAAATATTTTTTGATATTTTTCGCTGCTTGTCTAATTCTTTTTTCATTTTCGATTAAAGCAATTCTAACATAATCATCACCGTAGTGACCAAACCCGATTCCAGGGCTTACTGCAACTTTTGCATGTGTTAGAAGTTCTTTTGAAAATTCTAATGATTTAAGATGAGCTTTTTGTTTTGGTATTTTCGCCCAAATAAACATACTAGCTTTTGGTGCAGTCATTTCCCATCCTGCTTTATTAAATGCCTCTACCATAACATCTCTTCTTTTTTGGTAAGTCATTCTTATATCTTCAACACAATCTTGTGGACCGTCAAGTGCAACTGTAGCAGCCACTTGGATAGGTGTAAACATACCGTAATCTAACCATGACTTGATTCTTTTTAGAGCATTTACAAGTCTTGGATTTCCTACTACAAATCCTACTCTCCATCCTGCCATATTGTAGCTTTTACTTAAAGTGTAGCTCTCAACTGCAACATCTTTAGCTCCGGGTACGCTTAAAATAGAAGGAGTTTTATAATCATCAAATGCAAGGTCTGCATAAGCTATATCACTGATTACATAAAATCTCTCTCTTTTTGCCATATCAACTATTCTTTCGTAAAACTGTGGAGTAACCGTAGCACTTGAAGGGTTGTGCGGGAAGTTTACAACCACGTATTTTACTCTAGGGATTGATTCATTTATAGTTTTTTGAAGATTTTGGAAAAATAAATCTTCATCTACCTCATACTTTCCGTTAAATACTAATTCCATTTTATGTACGGCTGCACCTGCAAGCATAAAAGCATATGAGTGAATAGGGTAAGTTGGGTCAGGAACTACTGCAACATCACCTACATTTACGATAGCCTCTACAAGGTGAACATAACCCTCTTTACTTCCTATAGTAGCAACAGCTTCTGTTTTATAGTCTAAATCTACATTATATTTTCTTTTATACCAGTTACAAATAGCAAGTCTTAGCTTATCTATACCTGCTGAAGCAGAGTATCTGTGAGCTTTTGGCTTTCTTGCTGTTTCTATTAGTTTATCAACTATATGTTTTGGCGTAGGACCGTCAGGATTTCCCATAGAAAAATCTATAATATCCTCACCGTTTCTTCTAGCTTCCATTTTCAAATCATTAACAACAGCAAACACGTAGTTTGGAAGTCTTTTTAATCTCTCAAATTCAATTTCATTAAACACTTGTTACCCCTTAATTACTAGAGTCAATCCTCTTTTTATATTTACCAGATTATATAAATCACCTATTTGAATATATTTTGTCCCTGCCGGAACAGCCGATTTTATTCCGCTGAAAGTATCTTGTTTTTCAATTACATACAACGGATTTAATTTATCATCATAAAAAACAATATATGGGAACCAATTATCAAGTTTTTTACTTGCTATATTTATTTCACTTGCTCTATCTATTTGTATTAAATAAGGTTTTAGAGGTTTTGGCAATGATATTTTCTCATCGGTTGCAACAAATAAAGCATCACTAGCCATAGCATTTTTCATATCTATTTTGTATATCCAAGCTTCATTGTCTTTTTTTGTAATATCAAGTATTCTAACCTGATTTTTATTCAACTCGCGAGAAAGTAATATCGGGTCAACTTTGTATTCCGTATTTAATACTATAGAAATCTTTAAAAAGTTCTCTTTAGAGTTTTTTTCGATATTTTGTATGAAGTAATATTGATACCCCATAGAATTTAGTACACTTTTTATTATGTACACACTATTTAATGACAAGTCATTTGTTCTAAACTCAAGAGTAAAATCTTGAGGATCTACAAATCTTAATTTTAATAAACCATTTTTTCTAAGTTCTTCTAGAACAGCAACTACGTTTAGCTCCCCTCCTGCAAGAAATTTATTTTCATCCTGAAATAGCACTGTTATTATATTTTTGTTTTTGTTGTATTCATTATAGCCTATAATATCTGCTATTTTATTGTGTAATGCAGAAGCATTAAGAATACTAATTAAACACAAAAATAAAAACAATACCTTTTTCAATCTTAACCTTTTAACTGATGTACTAAAATTGCGGTTGCTACCGATACGTTTAACGAATCGAAGACTCTAGCCATTTTGATAGAGACTTTGTGATCTAGCTTTTTGATTACTTTATTATGTAAACCGTTACCCTCACTGCCAACTATAAGTGCAATTTTATTCAAATTATGTTTAAAGTTTTTTATATCTTCACCGTCCATATCAGCTCCGACTAGTGAAAATTGTTCAAATTTGAGTTGATTTAGCAAATCACTTATATCAAAATGGACTGCTATAGGCATATTGAGTGCACTTCCGGAGCTTGTACGGACAAGTTGTTCCATTTTTACATCTCTTATACCGGTTATTACTATGCCGTCCACACCAAGGGCATAGGAAGTTCGTATAATAGCTCCGATATTGCCCATATCCGTTAAAGAATCCAAAATCAATAAAAACTTACTTTTTTTAATCTCATTAAGAGTCGTAAATTCAAACTCTTTTATTTTTAAAAAGTACCCTTGATGGTTTCCACCGTGAGCTAAAGCTTGAGCTTTTTTGCTATCAAGTTTTATTATAGGTTTTTGAAGTCTTGAAAATTTAGAAAATAGTTTTGGCTCTATATCTTTAGAGAACATTACTTCTTCTATTAAATCACTGTGATTATCGAGTACGAAAAGTACTATTTGTTTACCGTATATTATCATTTTTAAATTTTATCCAAAATTTCCTCATAAGCAACTTTTACAGGGATACCTTTTAGTTTTGCTATGAGTTTAGCTTTTTGTTTTGGTGGAATATCCAAATCTTTTATATCATCAAATCCAAGCAAAACTCCGTCTGATTTAATACCTTCTATGATAACTACCCATTCACCTTTTGGTTCTTTGTCTTTTTTAAATAGTTCATATAGATTTTTCGCACTATCTTTATAAATAGTTTGATACATTTTGCTTATCTCTTTTGCCATAAAAACTATTCTTTGTGAATCCATTGAAGATAACTCTTTTAGAAGTTGTGTTACCCTTTTTGGCGATTCATAAAGTATAGTGACAAACGGATAAGAAAAAATCTTTTGTAGCTCTTCAAGCCTATTTTGTTCTTTATGGGGTAAAAATCCATAAAACAAAAACTCTTTGTTATCAAATCCACTCATTGCATAAGAAGTAATAGCCGCATTTGCTCCAGGGAGTACATCGTAAGGAATTTTGTTTTTTATACAATATTCTACTATTTTAGCACCTGGGTCACTAATACAAGGCATACCAGCATCACTAACATAAACAATATTTTGATTTGTATCTATAGTTTTTAGTTTCTCTAAAAAATCGTTTTCATTGTGGGAATGTACCGAGATAAACTCTTTTGGGTTGAATGTTTTGTCAAGTCTTTGTGAGATAAGATTTAGAAGTTGTTTCGTGACTCTTGTGTCTTCACACAAAAAAACTTCTGCACTCTCCAAAGCCTTAATAGATCTATAAGATATATCTTCAAGGTTTCCTATTGGAGTAGGTACAAAAGTTATCACTTTTTTGTGAGATTATTTCATAGCGTATTTAGCTTTGAATTTCTCAACTCTACCAGCAGCATCAACCATTCTTTGCTCACCTGTGAAAAATGGGTGGCAAGAAGAACAAATATCAACTCTTAGGTTTTCAGTGTTTGATTTTGTTTCAAATGAGTTTCCACAAGCACAAGTTACTGTACAAGCTTTGTAATCCGGGTGAATATTCTTTTTCATTGTCATTTCCTTTTTGACTGTTTTATAGCTATATGTAAGACATTTTACATTTTAAAGTTCGAGATTATACCAAAAAATACTTAAAAATTTCTTTTTTGAGTGCATTAATCTCATTTTTTTGATGGAACGGGAGTTGTGTTTTGTTAAAAGTTCTTTGTCGCTTGGCAAGTTGGGCTGTGTGAGTAGAGATAAGTTCACATAAATCTTTTTTTGCCACTTTTGCATCAAGATAGTCCAAAACTTCTATAATTCCTATGGATTTCATAGAATTTAGGTTTCGGTTGTATTTTTTTTCAAGACCTATTACCTCCTCTATAAGTCCGTTTTTTATCATTTTTTGAGTACGTAAAAATATTCTTTGACGTAAAATTTCCACATCCCACTCAATTTCAAATATATCTATATCTTTTATAATAGGCTCTTTTTTGTACGTTGCAAAAAATTCACTAGGAGTAAGATTTGACGACAAATATATATTGTATGCTTTTTCTATTCTATATGTGTCGTTTTTGTCGATTTTTAGCATATATGTAGGGTCGATTTCTACCAATTTATCATAGGCTTCATGATGTGGAATATCTATTGTCTTATCTATTGATGAGTCATTTGAGCTTAGACCTTCAAGTAAGGTTTTTAGATAAAAACTACTTCCACCGGTGATAATAAGATTTTTACCATTGTTTTTTGCAAAATTTAAAGCTTCGCTATAACACTCTATAAAGTCTGTAACACCGAATTGGTATGAGGGATAAACTACATCTATACCGAAATGTTTTATACCTGACATCTCCTCACTGGTAGGTTTTGCAGAGGCTATGTCTATCTCTTTATATACGCTTAGTGAATCAAGAGATAAAATGATAGAGTTTGTTTTTAGGGCTACTTCTATACTAAGGTCACTTTTTCCAGAAGCCGTAGTTCCTAT
Source organism: Epsilonproteobacteria bacterium UBA6211 (assembly GCA_002421845.1). Classification (GTDB taxonomy): domain Bacteria; phylum Campylobacterota; class Campylobacteria; order Campylobacterales; family Arcobacteraceae; genus UBA6211. The sequence goes on from DISL01000086.1 coordinate 13,903, forward strand.
TATTGCTATTTGTTTCATAGATAGTATTTTAACTTTTGAGAGCTTAATTTTAGGGAGTTAACTCATATAATACGATATAGGTGTTTTTTTGACTATTTTATAGTTTTCCGCTTTTGTTATATCTTGAAGGTATTTGGGCTCTATGTTATGAAGGGCTATAATTTCTACTATATACTCATCCATTACCCATCCATACTTTGTATCTTGGATTTTGTTTTTTTTAAATAGTTTAATTAGCTCGTCTCTCGATATTATTTGTTCTTTCAACTGTTGCCTTGAGTTCATTTTATAGGTATATTATATTTATGAGTGACATTATACAAAAAAATTATATAAATTGTCTATATTTTTGTAATACTTTATAATACTTTACAAAAAAACAGTACTCTTTTGTTTAACAATTATTTAACAATGTTTTGTTAAAATTATAAAAAACATAAAGGATACTTATGAGTAAATTAAATAGTGAACCGACTTTAGACAAAATTGACGACTATAATAATAAAGAATCAAAAGAGAAAAGTAAGACTATAAAGCTTGTGATTTTAGTTATTTTGGTAATAGGTGCGTTATACTCTGGGGCTAAATACTATTTTAGTGATGTTAGTGATTATATAGGTACACAAGAGACTCCAGGTATTAATACTGCTAGGAATTAAGCTTAGGATATGGGATATGGGATATGGCTCACCCAACCCCTAAATCCTAAATCCTAAAACGCTTCCCAATCGTCATTAGAAGCTTTTGAAGGTGTTATCTTTTGAATACTAGGTTTAGCTGTTTTTTTCACTTCACCTTGAACCCTTAAACCTTCACTTTTGCTTTTTGCTTTTACATCAGGAACTTTAACATGTGAGTTATCTTGTTTAAGTGTTTTAGCTTGAATACTTTCTTTCCCAATAAACATTTTAGATTCAGCATCATTTACTATAATTCTTGCAATTTCACTTGTTGCTGTTGCTATTTCTTGTGTCTGACCTGCTACCATTGCATTTTGTTGTGTTTGTTGGTCTAGTTGAGTTACAGCATCATTGATTTGTTCTATACCTTGAAGTTGCTCTTTACTAGCCATTTCAACATCCGATATGATGGTGATAGTATGAGAGATGTTTTTATTTAGTTCTGTATACCCTCTTATCATCTTATCTGCTATTGCTTTACCTTCATTTGCTTTTGATGTAGCTCGTTCTACTATATCTTTTATCTCTTTTGCAGCTTCAGCACTTCTTGAAGCTAGATTTCTAACCTCTGCAGCAACTACCGCAAACCCTTTTCCTGCTTCACCTGCAGTAGCAGCTTCAACTGCAGCATTTAAACTTAAGATATTTGTTTGGAATGCTATTTGGTCTAT
>DISL01000005.1 GCA_002421845.1 Epsilonproteobacteria bacterium UBA6211
AGATGTTACGTTGTTGATAATCTCTATAGTTGAGCGAATTTTGTTGTTTAGCTCGTTGTAACCTTTTATCATATCGGTAGATATATTTTTACCTTCGTTTGCTTTTTGACTTGCACTTTCCACTAGGGTTTTAATCTCTTTTGCAGCTTCTGCACTTCTTGAAGCAAGATTTCTCACCTCACCTGCAACTACCGCAAAACCTTTTCCTGCTTCACCTGCCGTTGCAGCTTCAACCGCAGCATTAAGGGATAGGATATTTGTTTGGAATGCTATTTGGTCTATTACTTCTATAGCTTCATTGATAGCACTTACTTTTCTATTGATTTCATCCATGGACATAGCAGTAGTGTTTGCCAAAGATAGTCCGTTTGAAGCAGAGTTGTTTACTTCTTTTGCTAAATTTGCCATAGAAACGGTATTTTGCGTAGTGTTTCTAATATTTGCCGTAATCTCTTCTATAGCGGCAGCGGTTTCTTCTAGAGAAGCTGCTTGAGAATTTGATGAATGGGAAAGGTTAGATGAATTTTTTGATAATCCGTGCGTACTTGTATTTAGACTATTACCTGCATTCATAACCATAGCAAGAAGCTCACTTGTGTTATTACCTACAAGTTTGATAGCATTCGTAACGCTTCCAAGGTCACCGTATATACCTTCATCATCTAATCTATAGTCAAATTTAGATTCACTATATTGTCTTAGGGTATAGTTGATTTTATCCAATGTTTGATGAGTGTCTTTTATCATTGAGTTTAGTTTTGTTTTTAGCTCTTCAACATAAGGGTTTGACGCAGTTGATCTAACTTCATATACAAAGAAACCGTTAGCACATTTTTGTAGTACGTCACTTGCCTCTTCAATAACAATTTTATCTCTAGCAAGACCCTCTTGAACTTTATCCATATATTTGTTGAATAGAATCGTTACTTCTCCTATCTCATCGTTTGATGTTATAGGTAGTTTTATATCGGTGCTATTTGAGTTGATAAGATTTGTGAATCCTTCTCTTAGTCCGTCAATAGGTTTTGTAGCTCTTGTAATAGCTAAGAAAATAAGTCCTATAGTAAGCCATCCAAGTATTGTAGAAGATATAAAAATATTTAGTGCTACGGCATTTCTTTTATCATCGGAGTTTTGCAAAGAAAACGTCAAATCCATAACACCTATCACATCACCTTCAGCTTGATTTGCGTGACACATAAGACATTCTGAGGTTGCTATCATAGGTTGAACCATTCTTATAAGGTGGCCATTGTCCGTATACTCGATAACTTCCTCTTTTTTTGATGACATTATACGTAATATATCTTTGTCTTTGGTAAACTCTTCACCGCTTGAATATAGTTCTATCAAAGGTTGAGATTTGGCAACATTTAGGTTATAAACACCGTGAATCTTGGAAGCATCTTCTCTAGCTTTTTTGATGATAGCAGGGTCACCGGTATTCATAGCATTTCGTAAGCTTTGGAAAATAGCAGTATTTAACATATGCAGATTTTCCGTCGTAGTTTCTATTGAAGTTTCTTCGACTTTTTTTATAGTCGTATAAATGATAGCCAAACTACTTACGGTTATCAAAGCCCACATAGCAAATACTATCTTGTAACTAATCTTTGAACTTATAAAGTCCGTCACCTTTTTTATCATCATGAACCCTTTGTTTGAAAATGCTAGTAAATCAAATAGAAATTTGATTTACTATTATATAATATTTTATATTACAGTTTAGAAATATAATCCGCAAGAGATTTAATATCTGCATCACTTAGTTTTGAAGCTATAGGTTTTTTAACCGCTAACATACCGTGTACGTTTCTACTACCGTCTTTGTATCCGTTTAGTGCCGCAACTATATCAGCAGAAGCCCATCCCTTGATTATTTCACTTTTACCTAACGCTTTTTTTTCTGCGTTGTTTCCGTGACACGATGCACACTCTTTTTTAAATAAATCACCGTTTGCAAAACATAACGTAGCAGTAGCTAAACCAACAAGTAATAACTTTTTCATAAAATCTCCCTTTTTTTATAATTTCCATATTTTATTTATTTATAGCTTAAATGTTACTTAATTGTATTAGGAATAATTTACATGTATGAAATTATCCGCCTGTTTCATAAAATGCTCTTGAAGAGTCCGTGTTGCTCTCTTCGCTCCATTTGTTTTTCTCAGGTTTGTTTAAAAGGACTGTTTTAAGGACTTCTACGGCTTTATCTATATCTCCGCTTCGTACATATTCTCTGATACTCATAGCATCTTCAAAATATAGACATGGTATTAGATACCCTTCTGCGGTTAGTCTTATACGGTTGCAACTGCTACAAAAATCATCAAGGTGTGGTTCTATTATACCAAATTCATATCCATCTTCAAGGGCGAAGTATTGTGCAGGTGAGGATGATTCTCTTGGAAGCTTCAAAAAGTTATATTTTTGAGATATTATATTTTGAATCTGATTACTTTTTAGACCTTTAAGTGAAGACGTGGCATGGGAGTTTTCCATAAATTCGATAAAACGGATTTTAAAGCCCTCTTTTTTACAAAATTCAAGTAGGTCTATAATCTCATCATCGTTTATACCTTGCATAGGTACGGAGTTGATTTTGACCACTAGACCCACTCTTTTTGCTTCATAAATACCTTCTAGTACATCTTTAAGTACATCTTTTTGGGCTATTTTGGCAGCTTTATGGGCAATCAAAGAGTCAAGGGATATGTTGATACGTTTTAGTCCAGCATTTTTTAGTCTTGAAGCTACGCTTTTTAGTAAAAAGCCGTTTGTTGTAAGGGCTAGGTCGATAGAAGGATTGTAGTCATAAATCATAGCTATGAATTTGTCTAAATCTTCACGTAAAAGAGGCTCACCGCCTGTTAGACGAACTTTCTTTATACCTAAGTCTATGGATGCCTTTACGAATTTGAACATATCCTCAAAGGAGAGTATGTTTTCTTTGGGTACCCAAGAAAAAGGTTTTTCCGGCATACAGTATTGACATCTAAAATTGCATCTTTCGGTAACCGATATACGAAGATAATCAACTTTTCTGCCGTGTCCGTCTATTAACATGTGAATCCTTTTTGAATTAATAACTAACAACTAATAATGAATAATTATGGAGTGACATAGTCACGACAAAATATTATCAAATATGAGCGAAGCGAATACATAAATTATTAGCTATTAACTATTAATTATTACTTTACATAAATATCAAAGATATTTTTGTAAAACTTCCGGTATCGTAATACTCCCATCTGCTTGTTGGTAGTTTTCCATAATAGCTATAAGAGTTCTTCCTACAGCTAAGCTTGAGCCGTTTAGCGTATGAACAAGCTCATTTTTCTTATCGTTTTTGTATCTTATTTTTGCTCGTCTTGCTTGGAAATCATAGGTATTTGAAATAGAGCTTATCTCTCTATATTTACCTTGTCCCGGAAGCCAAACTTCTAAGTCTATTGTTTTTGCTGCACCAAATCCAAGGTCACCGGTACATAACATCATTTTTTGGTGAGGTAATCCAAGAGAAGTGAGTAAATCACTAGCACAGCTTACCATCTCTTCAAAGACTTTATCGCTCTCTTCAGGTTTTGTGATACATACAAGCTCAACTTTATCGAATTGGTGTTGTCTTATCATCCCTCTAGTATCACGTCCGGCACTACCTGCTTCTTTTCTAAAGCATGGAGTATAAGAAGTGAGTTTAAGAGGTAGTTCTTCTCCACTTAATATCTCATCACGATAGAGGTTTGTAAGGCTTACTTCGGATGTCGGGATAAGGTATAAATCCTCTCCATCTATTTTGAATAAATCATCTTCAAACTTAGGTAATTGACCAGTTCCAAGAAGTGAAGCACTATTTGCCATAAAAGGTACGTTCCACTCTATAAACCCTCGTGTTCGGTTGAAGTCTAGCATATAGTTAATAAGGGCACGTTCTAGTCTTGCAGCCGTACCGCTAAGGGCAGTAAACCTACTTTTTGCTAGTTTTACACCCCTTTCAAAATCAAGCCAACCGTTTATTTCACCTAGGTCAAAATGCTCTTTTGGGGTGAAGTCAAAGGTTTTTGGAGTAAGGATTTTTTCTAATATAACGTTATCGTTTTCATCCGCACCTTCAGGAACTTCATCTGATGGAAGATTTGGAATATTTAGTAACTTAGCTTCAAGTTCTGCTTCCAAATCTCTTACTATATTTTCAAGTTCTTGTCTATTTGCTTTTAGGGCATCTATTTGCGTTTTTAGTTCGTTTACATCCAAACCTTTTTGTTTATATGCACCAAATTGAGAAGATAGAGCGTTTTGCTCAGCTTGAAGCTCTTCCATCTTTGTTCTTGTTGATTTTGATTTTTGGCTAAGTGTTTTTAAATCCTCTAAGACTTCTTTTAAAACACCCTTTTTTGATAGTTTTAATGCAACGGTATCAAAGTCTTTTTGTAATAATTTAACATCTATCATTATTGACTTCCACTTTTATTCTTACGTCTTCTCCATCAACTTCCACGCTAAATTCGTGTTTGTGACAGAAATTTTCATTTGCATATTCACACATTTGACCGGCTTGGGTCAAAGCCTCTTGCAAAGATGTACAATCGGTGTTTTCAACCCAGTTTTCTTTTTTTGCACATCCACAAAGTTTTTCTACTATAATTGTAGCCATATTAACAAACCTCCATTTGTTTAAGCATTAGTTTTTAATACTTCATTTGTAGTATATTAGCAAAAAATTGATAAAATATGGTTTGACTTAAATCAAATAGTTTGTAGATGACAAATGGTAGAGGGCAGAAAGGAGAATATATGAAAATATTTTTTAAAGTTTGGTTACCTATTATATTAGTTGTAGTCGGGGCATTTTATATTACCTCAAAATTTATACAGCCTCCCGTTGAAAAAAAGCTTGTAATAGCAAGTGGTACTGAAAAAGGGCATTATTATAAAATGGCTTTGGAGTACAAAAAGCTACTTGAAGAAGAGGGTGTAAAAGTAGAAGTCATACAAACTGCCGGAAGTGAAGAAAATCTCAAACTTTTACAAAACAAAAAAGTAGATATTGCATTTATTCAAAACGGTATTGCCCACAACGGTGATAAAGATGAGTTGTATTCTTTGGGAAATGTATTTTATGAACCTTTGTGGTTTTTTTATAGGGATAAAGGGTTTATACAAAACTATGAGGTTGAGTTTATAGGGTCTAAACTCTCTTTGGGTATAGAGGGGAGCGGAACTAAATTTTTGTCCTCTTTGGTTTTGACTTTAAACGGTTTGAATGAAGCAAATAGCGACTTTTTGTATTTACCTACGGGAGAGTCAAAGGATAAGTTGCTAAGCGGTGAGATAGACGGTATGTTTTTTATAGGTCAAGCCGAGTCTAGAATAGTAAGGTCGCTTCTTGAACACCCTGAGATAAGGCTTTTTTCATTTTCAAGGGCAGAAGCTTATGCAAAAAATTTGCCTTTTTTGGAATCTCTTAATCTATATGAGGGTACACTTGATATGTATGCTAATCTTCCGTCTGATGATATAAAACTTTTGGGTTCTACCGCTAGTTTAGTAACACACAAGGACGTTCCAAATGAGCTTGTAAGATTTTTTGTCAAACAGTTGCCGAAAGTTCACGGTAGCGGTGGGCTTTTTGATAAGGTAGGAGAATTTCCTTCTATAGTAAATACCGATATACAAATTCACGATGAGGCTTATATGTATTTTACTTACGGTGATACTTGGCTAGAGACTATTTTCCCTTATTGGGTGGCATCAAATATTGATAGACTGAAAATCCTTCTTATCCCTTTGCTTACATTGCTTATACCTCTATTTAAAGGTGTTATTCCATTGTATGTATGGACTATAAGGTCTAAAATCTATAAATGGTACGATAAGGTAAATGAGATAGACGATAAAATAAATACGGTTTCAAAAGATGAGATAAAGCCTATTATAGAAGACTTAGAGGCTTTCAAGCTTGAGATTCAAAATCACACGAAAGTCCCCTTGGCTTATATGGGAGAGTACTATAATCTACTTTTGCATATAGATTTGGTTATTACAAAGGCAAAAAATCACGCAACGGGTACGTGATTTTTGATTTTTTCGGAGATTTCCTCTTTTTTGACATAATCAGCACCCATAGAGATAATAAATTTTGATGCTTCTTCTAGTGTCAAAGATGTTGATATGACGTATTTTCTTTGGATAATGATGGTATAACCGCTTGTAGGGTTTGGTGAAGTAGGTACAAATAATACAAGGGTGTCTTCATGTTTGTTTAGAACATAAGCAGGTACCCATACATCTGTTTTTGGGTATTCTACCAAAACGACCTCTTTTCTTGAACCGTCACCGTTTTGTAAAAACATATCCGTTATCTTTTTTGAAATAGAGTAAATTGTCCTAACGGCAGGTATTTTTTCTAACGCTGATTCAATCCACGATAGTATAAAAAATCTTCCCGATTTCTCCATAAAGTAACCAAGGATAATTAAAAATCCTAGTGCAAAAGTGATAATAATAGCCGTATATAAAGAGTCGTTTGTATATTTTGACAAGAAATCAAATAATGATAAACTAATACTTTGAACCCAATAAACAACTTGAATTACAACCAAAAGAGGAACTACCGACAATGTACCTATAAGTAAAAACTTGCCCCATTCTTTCATATGTATAAACCTTTTTTTCAATAAATTTTGGGTATTATAGCATAAAAATAGGTAATTAGTTATTGGTAATTGGTATATTAGGAAGATGTTTTTCTAATAACTAATATACTAATACACCAATATACTTTGACATTAAAGGATTTTTTGTGAGGATTTTATCTGGTATTCAGCCTTCAGGTACTCTACATATCGGAAATTATTTCGGAATGATAAAAAAAATGGTAGAGTCGCAAGATGACGGTGAGTTATTTGCTTTTATAGCATCTTATCATGCACTTACTTCTTTGAAAGATAGTGAAGCTTTGAGAACAAATATTTTTGAAGCTGCGGTTAATTTCTTGAGTCTAGGACTTGACCCTAATAAATCAACATTTTGGGTACAAAGTGATGTTCCGGAAGTTTTAGAACTTTATTGGTTTTTATCAAATCATACGAGTATGGGATTACTAGAACGTGCACATAGTTACAAAGACAAAGTAGCTAAGGGGATATTGGCAAATCACGGACTTTTTTCTTATCCTGTTTTGATGGCTGCTGATATATTGCTTTTTGATAGTGATATAGTGCCTGTGGGTAAAGATCAGATTCAGCATATAGAGATGACAAGGGATATAGCAAATACATTTAACGTATCTTGTAAAAAAGAGATATTGAAGCTTCCTTTGGCAAAGGTTGATGAAGAGGTGGCTACCGTTCCTGGAACTGACGGTGCTAAGATGAGTAAGAGTTACGGTAACACTATAGATTTGTTTGCTACACCTAAACAACTAAAAAAACAAGTGATGGGGATAGTAACAGATTCTACACCTCTTGAAGAGCCTAAAGATTATAGTGATTGTAATATCTATAAACTTAGCAAACTTTTTATGAATGATGATGAACTAGCACTTTTAAGGGATAAATATGCTACACCTAATATGGGTTACGGGCATTTTAAACTTGATTTACTAGATGCTATTACTAGATATTTTGAACCTTACCAAGAAAAAAGGGATTATTATATGAAAAATCCTGATGAGGTAAAAGATATATTAAGTGACGGTGCAAAAAAAGCTAGAGTGGTAGCACAAGGTAAACTTGAGGTTTTAAGAGGAGTTGTGGGACTTTGTTAAATTAATAACTAAAGTCTCGGTAGTTGCCATTTTTGTCTGTATGCTACTATTCTAAGGGTTAAAAATCCGCTGAAAATGACTAAAGTGGTAAAGCTATTTAGCATATTAAGGTGATGAAGTATAAACATACAAAGAGATATAAGTATTGCTATAGTCCCATAAAATTCTTTTTTTAGAATAAACGGGATTTGGTTGAGTAGTATATCTCTTATTATCCCCCCTCCAAGAGCCGTTACAAACCCCATAATAATCACTCCAAAAAGGTTGAATCCTGCATCAAGTCCTACAAGTGAGCCTGTGATAGAAAAAGCACAAAGTCCTATGCTATCAAACAATATGAACAAAAACTTATTACTTATTTGATGTTCTTCTTGTCTATGAAGTTTCAATACAATAGCTATTATTATCGTGCATATTACAGTTAGACTAGGATAATAATTTATAAATGCAAATGGTGTTCTATCTGCAAGTAAGTCTCTTATTATTCCTCCGCCAAGTGCAGTAAGGGCAGATAAAATTAACACACCCAAAAGGTCAAGTTTCTTGTGTTGGGCTATCAAAAGTCCACTGATGGCAAAAGAGGCTATACCTATAATATCCGATATAAGGGTTAAATTCATCTGTTTTCCAAGGTTTTTAGAACTTCTATAATAGCATCTTGTTCTAAAGTTTTGATATTTTGCTCCAAATCTTCAACATCCCAAGATGGGTCTATCTCTATATACTTTTGCATTATCTGCTCCCCTTCATCATAGTGGGAATTTACAAAATGTATCGTAACACCGCTTTGTTTTTCTTTATTAGCCATAACTGCTTCATGAACGTATCTACCGTACATTCCTACACCGCCGTATTTAGGAAGGAGAGCAGGGTGAGAGTTGATGATTTTGTTTGGATAGTTTTCTACTATACAGTCACCTATTTTTTTCATATAACCGGCAAGTAAAATATAATCCGTATTAGCATCTTGAAGAAATTTTAATATAACGTCATCTGTTGATATATCTGGAAAGAGTTTGGTATTGACTATTTGATATGGGATATTGTATTTAATAGCTTTTTCTATGACATTAGCATTTGAGTTGTTTGTAATTATTAGAGAGATATTGATATGAAGTTCTTTAGAATCTATTTTTTCTTTTATAATATCCAAAACAGTGCCGTTATGGGAAGCGAATATTGCTAAGTTCATTGCTACCTTTCTTTTTTTGTGTATTTTAGCATAAGTGTAATTAATAGATATAATAAGTTGTAACCTTAATGTAATAGTTTTGCCACATAATTTCACCCTAAAAGATAAAATAATAGTTGCATAGGGAAAATAATGTTTAAGTTTAAAAGTGTAAAGTCAAAGTTAAATTTCATAAGTTTGATGTCTGTTTCAGGATTTATAATAGTGATTTTTTTGATGGGGCTTATGAATAAAAAACTAGAACGTCTAAATGAAATATCAAATTTAAATGCTACGGTTACCAAAGATATAATATTACTTGAAAAAGAGAGTACGAATCTTAAAGATAAAGAAGAGTTTTTAAAGCTTCACCATATTCTAAAAAGTAATTTTCAGTTGTTAAATGATAGGTTGATTTCTAGCGGTATAAATCTAAACCTTGATACTAAAATGTCTGAAAACATAGAGCTTCTTGATGATGCTTTTGTTACTTTGTATATGAATCAGATTAAAATAGATAATGCTCTTGTGGAGATGATGAGAGCAAAAACTCTTGCTAAAAGCATATTTGATGAGAGCGGTGATTATAAATTATCGCAAAATATGATGAAATTTGAAATGTATGAAAAAGAATTTTTGATTACTAAGTTTATTATGATAAAGCAATTTGAAAGGGAGTTGAGAGTTTTTGTAAGAGAGATTGGTGATTCACGTGTGTTTGCTTCTAGTGAAGATAAAAAAACAAGACTGATAGGTGATTTGGAAGAGTATTTTAAAAATCTTAAAATAGTTGTTTCTACTACAAACGAGATGGGTGATTGGAAAGAAGATGGCTTAAAAAAAGAGTTTAGAGATAAGCTAGAAGAGACTTTCTTGCTTATTAATACAAATAGTGAAAATTTAAGTGCAGTTATCAATAAATCAAGTCAGCAACTATTTTATCTAACAGTTGCATTATCTGTGGTTATTGTTTTTTTACTTTATGTTGCTTTGCATTATATATCAAAAGGGATAACTACAAGTTTGAAAAACTTAAATACAGGATTGAACGGTTTTTTTGAGTTTATTAATAATAAATCTACAACTGTAGATAATATAGAAATTTTTACAGACGATGAAATCGGTAGAATGTCACAAGAAGTTAATCTTAATATTGAAAAAAGTGTTGCTTTATTTAAACATAATTACGAAGTGTTGCAAGAGGCAAATGATATTTTACAAAAAGTTGCAAACGGTTTTTACGGCTATAAAATTCCACATCACAACAACGTATCACCGGAAGTTAAAGAACTTATTATAAACGTAAATAGAATGCTTGATGAAACAAAAGCTAAATTTGATATTTTAAATAGAGCATTGGTAGCGTATGGGAGTTATGATTTTGAACATATTATTCCAAAAGATAATGAAAAAGGACTTTATGGAGATTTCGGTACTTTAGTATCAAGTACTAAACTTATAGGAAACAATATATCAGAATTCTTGGCAATGATTATGAATACGGGGGATTTACTAAAAAGTGATACGGATGTACTAAATCAAAATGCTTTAGCACTATCTAATGCATCAAATTCTCAAGCAGCATCCCTAGAAGAAACAGCGGCGGCACTAGAACAAATAACAGCAAATATCACATCAAATACGCAAAATGCTAAAAAAATGGGTGAATTTGCAAAAGAGCTTGAACACTCATCAAAAAACGGTTCACAACTAGCTTTGCAGACGGCATCTTCAATGGATGATATAAGCTCTCAAGTAGAAATTATAAATAATGCCGTTGATGTAATCGACCAAATAGCATTCCAAACAAATATNNGAAGTGCAGATGCCGCAAAAGAGATAAAAAACATAGTAACAAAAGCACTAGAAAAAACCAATCAAGGTAAAGCTATCTCTAATGAAATGAAAAAAGGTTATGATGACTTAGCACAAAAAATAAAAAATACTTTGGTAATAGTGGATGATGTATCAAAAGCAAGTGTTGAGCAACTAGCAGGAATTGAGCAGATTAATAATGCTGTTACTACTTTGGATCAAAATACTCAAATCAACGCACAAAGTTCTATGTATATCAGTGAATTGTCTTCAAAAATAGCAGAGCTTTCAGGTGAGCTTGTAAGTGCTGCAAGTAGAGCAAAATATAAAACTGATGCAAGAAATCAAGTGTGTGATATAGATTTGGTTTATAAAACGGCAGGACTCAAAAATGACCATATATTATTTAAAAGCTCTAACTTCAATAAAGTAGGAACTTATGAACAATGGAAGGTGACAAAAAGTGATAGTTGTAATTTGGGTAAATGGATAAGTGAATCGGAAAGTAATAGGCTTTATTTTACCACTACAAAAGAGTGGGAAATACTAAAACAGCTACATAATGACGTACATAACTATGTACAANNACAAAGATATATTGATTTGAATTATCAAAGGGCTAGTAATAAAGAGTTACGTGATTGTGCAGAGATAATAGAGTCACGCACTATAGCTTTATTTGATAAGTTAAATGATATTAAATCCATACATTGTATGAAAATAAAGGAAGAAAATGTTGCCTAATAGATGGGAAAAAGCACTTAAAGAACTAGATTTTGCATTTCAACCGATAGTCGGTATTACCACAGGTAAAACCGTAGCAGTAGAAGCACTTTTGCGAAATACTAAAGAGGCTGGATTTTTATCCATATTTAATTGTTTTGATGAAGCATTTGCCGATGGGGTTTTGTATCAGTTTGACTTACGACTTAGGCAAAAAGCTTTGGAAAAATTTGATTGTTTACAAATAGATAATATTCAACTCTTTTACAATCTTGATAATAGACTTCTTTATATGCCTGATTATAAAACAGGTAATACTCAAAAAATCCTTGAAAAATTAAATCTTAGTAAAAAAACACTATGTTTTGAAATGAGTGAAAAAGGGACACTAAAAGACCCGAATTCTATAACAAATATGGTAAATATGTATAAGCAAGAGGGTTATGATATAGCTATAGATGATTTCGGTACGGGAATATCAGGTCTTAAACTTCTTTATTATAGTGAGCCGAACTTTATAAAAATTGATAGATTTTTTATTCAAAATATCGAAAGAGACTNNCAAAAAAAGGCATTTTTGTTCATCTATTATCAAAATGGCACATACTATGGGTATAAGAGTTATCGCTGAAGGTGTTGAAACACCTATGGAGTATTATACATGTAAGGATATAGGGGCAGATTTTATTCAAGGTTATCTTATTCAAAAGCCAAAAACTGAAGTAGGTAAAATCAAAATTGCATACAAAGAAGTTGTTGAGCTTTATAAAGAGGATAAAAGAAAAAATGACCAAAATAAAATAGACAAATATAAGATAGAATTTATTGAACCTCTTAGGGAAGATAGCACACTTCATACGTTATTTAGCTATTTTCAGAAACATCAAAATAATACCTTCGTACCGATTATTGATAAGTTTAATCATTTAATTGGTGTGGTTGATGAAAAAGACATAAAGAAAATATCATATTCGCAATACGGTCTTGCTTTGGCACAAAATACATCTTTTAGTTCAAAGCTCGGTAGTTTTATGAAAAAATTTGTTGCTGCAGAACTTAGCTGGGGTATAGATAAGATACTAGAACTATATAATATCAATGAAAGTCAGGTAAACAACGGTATTTTTATAACACAAAACGGAAAATATTTCGGTTTTATAGGTGTTCATAATCTGTTACTACTATCTTATAAAAGAAATATAGAAATAGCAAAAGACCAAAACCCTTTGACTAAATTACCCGGTAATAGGAAAATAGAGCAGTTTATCAATGATACTTTAAATGATACCGAGGATAATATATATCATTTTGTTTACTTTGATTTTAATGATTTCAAACCGTTTAATGATACTTACGGTTTTAGACAAGGTGATAGAGCAATATTGATGTTTGCCGATATTTTGCAAAAGTTGCCGAAAGATATTTTTGTAGGGCATATAGGGGGAGATGATTTTTTTGTCGGTTTTACAAATGAAACATACGAAGTTATATATTCTATAGTAAATGATATTCAAATAGATTTCGCACGTTCCGCAAAATCACTTTATAATAAAGAAGATTTGGAAAACGGTTCAATAATGGCAAAAGATAGATTCGGTGTTTTGCGTAAGTTTGATTTGTTGAGTGTGAGTGCCGGAATTATAGAGATAAAAAGTGATATTACAAATAGTTTTGATGATATATTGGGGAGTTTAAAAAAGAGTTCTAAACTTAGCTGTAGTCCGGTAGGTATATCTATTATAGATTGATTGTGTTTATGTGGAGTCGTACAAGGAAGTAGAAAAATCTACTTCTTTATACAAAGAGTTTTAGCTTCTTTTTTTAACTATTTCGTCAGCTACGTTTCTTGGAACTTCAGAATAGTGGTCGAATACCATTGAGTATGTACCTCTACCTTGAGTCATAGATCTAAGGTCAGTTGAGTAACCAAACATC
>DISL01000114.1 GCA_002421845.1 Epsilonproteobacteria bacterium UBA6211
CTATAGAGATAAGTTCTGCTTTTGCTGATTCTCTGTTTAGGTAGGAGAAGAAACTTAGTAAGCCATCTTTTAGTTTATTTAATCCACCGATAATAGAATTTACAATGAGTGTTCCTAAAGCAATTAGTAATATAAGAGCAACTATACTAACTGTTACGATAGTAGTTTTTAAAGCACTTATGTCTGCATCTGCTTGTTCACTTTGGTCTCTTCTAAAGTCAGTTACTAAATCACCTACAGTTCTAGCATTTTCTACCATTACTTTTTCTTTATCATTCATTACATATTGACCGCTTTGATTTGAATATTGTTGTGCAAATTCTAAAAAGTCTTTTCTGTAAGCTTCGATAGATACTTTTATATCATTAACCATTTTGATATTTTTTTGATTTGTAAATCTCTTTGCCAAATCATCCAATATTTTTATACTATCATCATACAATTCTTGATGTTCATCAAGGCTTTTTTGGTCTTTTCTGATAGTAAAATTCTTCTCTTGAATCCTCATATCATTAAATCTTCTAGCTACTTTATTTAAGTCATCTGCTTTTTCTAGCCTGTCTATAGTAGAATTTAATTCCGTGATAGTAGGTACACTTACCACACCTAAAGCCAAAATACCTAATGCTACGATTAGAAATATTTTTGTTCTCATTTTTAAGTTTTTCAACATTTTTACACCCCTTTGTAATTTTTCTTATTTTATAATTTATTATGAAAGATTATTTTTAGAATATATAATATATTTATAATAATTATAACTATATTATATTTACAAAAGTATAACCATATACTTATTAAATTATAAATAATTCAAAGTTGCAATAATATATTATTTATCCTTAACTATAACTTAAAATAATATCCATAAATAATTAAAAGTAATTAATAATAATCAATGTTAAAGATAAATATACTAAAATATATTTAAAATGATGAGTATATATTTATTTATGAATACAATATAGTATATATCCGTAAGTATTATTAAATGAAGAATAAAACATCACTATATAGTTATTTGTTAATATTTGAATAATATTATAAGTATGAAAAAATATGATTAGTTGTCATGAAAATCAAGGGTAATTATTTCCCTTGATTTTTGTTGAGTAAAGAAGATTATTTTGAATTATTATAAAAGTAGTTTGTAGCTTCGACAAAGCCATCTACGCTACCGCAGTCAAATCTTTTACCTTTGAATTTATAAGCTATTACGTTGCCCATTGATGCTTGAGTCATAAGTGCGTCAGTGATTTGTATCTCTCCACCTTTTCCAGGTTTTGTATCTCTGATAATATCAAAAATATCAGGTGTTAGGATATATCTTCCTATGATAGCAAGATTTGTAGGAGCATCTTTTGGGTCAGGTTTTTCTATCATATTATGTACTCTATAGATACCGTCTTCTATTTGTGTTCCGTCTATTATACCGTATTTTTTGGTTTCGCTTGGATTTACCTCTTCTATAGCTACTATAGAACATTTGTATTTGTCGTATAGTTTCACCATTTGTGCTAGTACTCCGTCATCAGATCCGTTGTCACATAAATCATCAGCCAAAATAACGGCAAAAGGCTCATTTCCTATCAAAGGCTCACCGGTCAATATAGCGTGTCCCAAGCCTTTCATCTGTATTTGTCTTGTATAGCTAAAAGTACATTTACTCATAACTTCTCTTATCCCGATAAGATAGTTTTCTTTATCCGTACCTTTGATTTGGTCTTCTATTTCGTAGTTTATATCAAAGTGGTCTTCTATGGCTTTTTTACTTCTTCCGGTAACTATTGCCATAGTACTCATCCCTGCATTCATAGCCTCTTCTACACCGTATTGCATAAGCGGTTTAGTAAGTATCGGTAACATCTCTTTTGGAACAGCTTTTGTAGCAGGTAAAAATCTTGTCCCATAACCTGCTGCTGGGAATAAACACTTTTTAATCAAAACACACTCCTGTTTAATTTTGCGAATTATATTATTTTATGGCTTTAAAAACATTTTATAAAAATTAGTAATTATCTTTTTGATAAGATATGCCATGTATCCTTTAAAAACTATTTTATCGTATAGCGTCCCTACTGCGTATTTACCTCCAAGGGCAATAAACATACCTCTCATTATAGGTTTTTTTACTATCGGTTGTTGATGTTTTTCTAGTCTGATGATATTTTTTGCCACTACGCTTCCGCTTTGTTCCGCACTTTGAGCCGTAGGAGGTACAGGTAAATCACCGTCACGTATATCGGCAACATCACCTATTGCAAATACGCAAGACTCCCCTTTGATATTGTAATAATCATCTATTATGTATTGATTATATCTGTTTAGTTCATATTCTTTATTACTTTTTATAGGTTCGGCTTTGATACCTCCCGTAAAAATCATAAAGTCGTATTGCATTTTTTCACCGTCATTTAAAATAAGTTCGTTTGGAAAAACCTCTTTTATAAATGATTTTGTTTTGATATGAACACCTAGTGACTTTAGCCTTTTGACCGTAGCGTATATGATTTGTCTATCCATTCCAGGGAGGATACTTTCCGCTGCATCTATCAATGTGATATTAAATCCAAGACATCTAATCCCCAAACGTTTAAAATCAGTTTGGATAATATACGCCATCTCTGAAGCTATTTCCACACCGCTAAGACCTGCACCGCCTATGATGATATTATAATCCTTTTGGTGTTCAAAAGCATTGTTTAATATATAGTCGTATATGGTGCTTTCAAATTTTTGTTTAAACCCCAAAGCCCTAAAAAGTGTTTTTACACCGTGTGAATTTTCCCTAAGACCTTTTATAAAAGTAGGGAAATTAGTCCTAGCTCCGGTTGCAATGATAAGATAATCATAACTATAAAAATCACTTGCCGTATGTATAGTTTTGTGTTCGGCATCAAATTCTAAAACTTTTTGTTTTATAAATCTGATATTTGACGACAGCTTATTTATATATGAGCCTATATCTATCGTAATATCAGATATATTTGACTTATTTGCTATGAAATCGTAAGCTTCCGTTTGGAGATAGTGAAAGCTTTTTTTGTCAAATACCAAAACTTCAAATTCTTCACGATTGTGAAACTCTTTTGCAGCGTGTAATCCGCCGTAACTAGCACCTATTATAATAACTCTTTTCTTGTCCAAAAAAATCCTTTTTTAAGTTACTGAGACACTGAGGTACTTAGGTACTGAGTTTTTTAGTTCTTGATTTTTAGCTCAGTACCTTAGTTACTAATTACCTCAGTACTTCCTTTGCTAAATACTCGCCCGTATAACTTCCCGTTTCTTTATAACTATTTGCCACTTCAAGAGGTGTACCTTCGGCAATTATTTTACCACCTTTGCTTCCGCCCTCAGGTCCCATATCTATGATATAGTCTGCATTTTTTATTACGTCAAGATTGTGTTCTATGACTATTACACTATTGCCTAGTTCTACTAGATTATGCAATACTCCCGTTAGTTTATCGACATCCGCAAAATGAAGTCCGGTAGTCGGCTCATCAAGTACATAAAGGGTATTTCCCGTATCTTTTTTGCTTAGTTCTTTGGATAATTTTATCCTTTGTGCTTCCCCACCGCTTAGGGTAACCGCATTTTGTCCAAGAGTGATGTATCCTAGTCCCACATCCATAAGGGTTTGAAGTTTTGCACTTATTTTTGGGACTTTTGCAAAAAACTCCAAAGCTTCACTTACACTCATATCAAGTACATCTGCTATACTTTTACCTCTGTATAAAATCTCCAATGTTTGTGCGTTGTAACGTTTACCTTTACAATCATCACATTTGACCATAATATCCGGTAAAAAGTGCATCTCTATTTTGATTTCACCTTCACCTTGACATTTTTCACATCTCCCGCCTTTGACGTTGAAACTAAAACGACTTACTGTATATCCTCTGATACTTGCCTCTTTTGTTTTTGTAAATATATCTCTTATTTCATCCATAAGCCCCGTATATGTAGCAGGGTTACTTCTAGGTGTTCTTCCTATAGGTGATTGGTCTAGATATATGACTTTGTCAAGACTATCGAGACCCTCTATTGTTACACCGTCAATTTTCTTTATCTTTCGTGCATGGTTTAAAAGTTCCTTTGCCACTGGAAGAAGAGTTTGAAGGATTAATGAGCTTTTACCGCTACCGCTAACCCCTGTAATTGCAACAAGATTTTTCAAAGGAATTTTGACCGATAAATCTTGGATATTATTGATAGTTACATCTTGTATCTCTATATACTCATTTTGAGGGCGATTATGTGGATAGTGTACATCTTTTTTACCGCTTAGATAAAGTGCAGTCAAGGTTTTGGCTTTTTGCATAGCTTTCAAGTCACCGCTAAATACTACTTCTCCACCGAATTTTCCTGCATTTGGTCCAATATCTACTATAAAATCTGCACTATTTATGGTCTCTTTATCGTGTTCAACCACTATGACAGTATTTCCTTTTTCTTGCAATGCTTTTAGTGTACGGATTAGTTTTGCAGTATCTCTTTCGTGTAGCCCTATGGAAGGCTCATCTAGTACGTACATTACACCGGTGAGTCCGCTTCCTATTTGAGAAGCTACCCTTATTCTTTGTGCCTCTCCACCGCTTATTGTTCTAGCATCTCTTTTGAGTGTCAAATAGCCCAAACCTACGTCATATAAGAAGTAAATTCTTTCTCTTATCTCTTTTAGAATAGGTGTTGAAATCATTTGATTTTTTGGGCTTAGATACGCAAAATTTGAATGGTCGTCAAAGAAACTGTAAACATCTTCAATAGGCATACTGATAATATCGGCAATACCTTTATTTGCCACTTTAACGGCAAGGCTTGATGCTTTTAGTCTATTTCCGCCGCAAGTATCACATACTTTTTCGGTCATATATTCGCCTATCTCTTTTTCCTCTTTTATCATATTGTATGCTATTTTTACGATACCTTCCCAAGGACGGCTTAGTTTGTGACGTTTCCAAGTAAAATCGGCACTTTCAACGCTTCCGTGTAATATCGCCTTTTTTTCATGGTCTTCCAAGTCTCTAAAAGTTTTTTTTGTATCTATACCGGCACCGTCGCAAAAAGCTTTGAGCATTTTGAAATAATAGCCCTTATTGAAGCCGTAGATTATCTTGATAGCACCTTCATCTATGCTCAAATCTTCGTTTATGATTTTTTTCATATCAAGGGCATATCTTATACCAAGACCGTCACAGCTAGGACAAGCACCTTTTGGTGAATTGAAAGAAAAACTAAGCGGTTCTAACGGTTCAAAAGATACTTTACAATCAAAACACGCCATATGCTCGCTATAGTGGATATGTCCTGATTCAAGTCCAAGTTCTTCATAATTGCTTATTTCGACTTCAAGTTCGCCAAAACTCTCTTTTAGCCCTTTTTCTACGTCTGTTGCTATCCTCTCACGGTTTTCGTCTCTTACTACGACCCTATCTATAACTATTTTAATAGAGTGCTTTTTGGTTTTACTCAAATCTATCTCTTCATCAAGTCTTACCATTACACCGTCAACCATAGCTCTTACGTACCCTTTTTGACGTACTCCGTCAAGCAAGTCGGAAAAAGAACCTTTTTTTTCGTTTACAAGCGGTGCAAGGATTACTATTTTTGCCTCTTCCGGAAGAGATAAAACTTGTTCTATAATATCGCTTGATGACATTTTAGAAATAGGTTTTCCACACAAATGGCAGTGTTGGGAGCCTATTCTAGCATATAAAAGTCTTAGGTAATCATATATTTCAGTGATTGTTCCTACCGTAGAACGTGGATTTTTGCTTGTTGTTTTTTGATCTATTGCAATAGCCGGAGTAAGCCCTTCGATACGCTCAACATCAGGTTTTCCTACACGGTCCAAAAACTGTCTTGCATAGGCTGAAAGGGATTCTATATATCTTCTTTGACCCTCTGCATAAAGTGTATCAAAGGCTAGTGTAGATTTACCGCTACCGCTTAGTCCTGTAAAAACTACTAATTTATTTTTCGGTATTTCAAGATTGATATTTTTTAAGTTGTTTTCTTTTGCACCGAAAATCTTTATAGAGTCATTTGCCATTTTATGATATTCCTGTATTAAAAATAGCGGATATTATACCCAATAGGAGTTTAAAAGAGTAATGGTAACAATTTAATAGTCAAATAATATAATCAAGATTTAATTTAAGCTAAAAATTAGTTTTTTTAATAAAAGTTTAGGTATTATAGGAGAATAGTTTGCCTTTAATAGACTTTAGTAAGGTTTAATATGTTTAGACTTAATATTACCAAACAACTTTTCTGGTTTGTTTCTTCGTTTATAATTCTTTCTCATCTTTTAGTAACTACTTATCTTTATAAACAAACTCAAGATTTGATTGAATTAAGGGCTTATTCTCGGGCTACTAGTTTGGAAAGCTATTTTTTATCAATGCGATATGTTTATCATCAACAGTTTTTAAATAGCGGTTTTGAAATAGATGATAAAACAGTAGGTTTTTTACCTGCTCATGCTTCTACTCTTATAAGCGATGTATTTTCAAAAAAAGTTAAAGACGGCATTTCAATGAGAAACGTGAGTGATAATGCAAGAAATCCGAAAAATGCCGCTGATACTTTTGAAAACAGTGCAATGGAGTATTTTAGACAAAATCCTGAAGCTAAATATACAATGCAGATAATAAAACAAAATAATGAAGAAGTATTTTTTTATGCGGCACCAATCAAAATTGAGGCTTATTGTATATCGTGTCACGGCAAAAAAGAGGAGGTATTACCTTTTATTGCAAGTAAATATGAAGCTGCTTTTGGATATGAAGTAGGGGATGTTAGAGGTATTACAAGTATAAAAATCCCTAAAAAAACAATTAATGATGCAACTATGGAAATTTTTTGGCGTAATACTATGTTTAGCTGGGCAGTAATGATGCTATTACTTACCGCAATATATTATGTTATAAGAGAACTAACCATTAAAGATGTACAAGCAAAAGAGATGTTGCAATCTGAAGTAAATAAAAAAACGGCAGATTTACGGATATCTAATGAAAAACAAAAACAACTATTTTCAGTGCTTAGAACGGTAGCAGATTGTAATCAGATTCTAATCACGACCTCTTCTATAGATGAACTAATAGAAAAAACCGCAAATTCAATGTATCTAAATAAGGCTTTTAGCGGTGTCAAAATCATGATTGAAGAAAATGGAGAATTGGTAGTCAAGGCTTCTTTAGGGCTTGATGAGGAATTAGACGTGTATCCTCTTGAACGTAAAGTGTATGAGAGTAATCAAGAGTTATTTATGGATAGCTTTGATGATAACGTGCCTCAGCAATGTTTAAATAAAATTAAAAAATACAATATTAAAGAAGTTTATATGATACCGTTGGTAAAAGATAGTTTTGCCAAGGAGGCATTGGGTGTATTGACCGTTTGTAGTACATTGACAGACGGTTTATCCCATGAAGAGGCTGCTATGGTAAAAGAATTAGCCGGTGATATGGGTTTTGCAATAAACTCATTTATGCAAAAAGAGTTAATTAAAAAATTATCGTACTATGATACACTAACAAACCTACCAAATAGAAGATTTTTATTGCAACAATTAGAAAAGTCTATACATAATAGTGCTATTTCAAAACAGTACGGTGCTGTTATGCATATTAATTTTGACGATTTTAAAAATATAAATAATATAAAAGGACTTAGTGCAGGAGATAAAATACTACAAGAGATGTCTCAACGTTTGTTAAATACTATACATCATAATGAGATGGTTTTTAGAATAAGCGGTGATGAATTTATAGTGTTATTAGAGAATATCGGAACAAAATCTAATGGTGCATTAGTTGAAGCACAAAACATATCTATGGAGATTTTGGGTGTTGTAAAAGAACCTTTTGTTGTAGATAATCAGAATTTCTATATGACTTTAGGAATAGGTGTAGTTTTATTTAAAGAATATACCGATTCAGTTGAAAGTATATTAAACAATGTAGAGAGTGCTATGCATATAGCAAAAAAAAGCGGTAAAAATTCAATAAGTTTTTATGATTCCAAATTACAAGAGGTTGCAATTTCTAGATCTATTATGATGCAAAATTTGAAAAATGCTATCGTAAATAATGAATTCTTCATAGTATATCAAAAACAAGTCAACATAAATAAAGAAATAGTAGGTGTAGAGGTACTTGTACGATGGCAACATGCTACGTTAGGTATAGTTTCTCCGGCTACTTTTATTCCTATTGCCGAAGAATCAGGGTTTATTTTGGAATTAGGGGATTGGATATTTAGACAATCTATTCAAGAATTAGTTAAGTGGCAAGGTGATAATGTTAGAAAAGATTGGAGAATGTCTATTAATATAAGTCCTTTACAGTTTAAAAATAACAGTTTTGTCGATACTTTGGTAAAATTGGTTAATGATAACAATATTAACCCTAATAAAATTAGATTGGAACTTACTGAAGGTATTTTAGTTGATGATGCGTTAAATGTTTTATCGAAAATAAATGAGTTAAAAGAGTTTGGTTTTAGTATTTCAATCGATGATTTTGGTACAGGTTATTCTAGTTTGGCATATTTGAAAAATTTACCTATTGATGAGCTAAAAATAGATCAATCATTCGTGGCTAATTTACATATGGACGAGGCAGATCAAACTATAGTAAAAACTATTATATCTATGGGTGAAGCGTTTGGGCTTGATATTTTGGCTGAAGGTGTTGAGACAAAAGAACAATTTGAGATACTCAAACTTATGGGATGTAAGTATTTTCAAGGTTTCTTATTCGCAAAACCTAAATCTGCGTTGGAGTTGGTATGAAAATAGTGTTTTTAAAATCACTACTCTTTTGTGTAGTCTTCTTTTGTACAAGCAATCTCTTTGCAAAAGAACAAATTAGGTGGGGTGTTTTTGCTTATTTGGGTTATGATAAAACAAAAGAGGAGTATGAGCCATTGGTTGATTACCTTAATACGTTCCTCAAAGATGAAGAGGTTGTTCTAGAGATTTTAGAACAGCAAGATATTAATAAACGTATTGAAGAAAAAACTTTAGACATCGTGACTACAAATCCTACTCATTATCTCCATATTAAATCACAGTATAATATCCAAGGTGTAATTGCAACTTTGCTAAAAGAATCAGGTAGTACATATCTATCACAACTAGCAGGTGTGATTATTGCTCGTTCCGATAATATTAGGGTAAACTCTTTGAATGATATAAAAGGTAAGACAGTATCAGCCCCTAGTAAGCAACATATGGGAGGTTTTAGGTCGCAGTTATATGAACTTTATCAAGTGGGTATTAATGAAAATGATTTTAAAGAGTTGTATCAAGTTGTTACACATCAAGCAGTCGTTTATCACATTTTAAATAAAAAATCGGAAGTGGGTTTTATTAGGGATGGTGTTTTGGAAAAAATGGCAAAGACTGAAGGGCTTGATTTGTCACAAATTAAAGTCATAAATTTACAAAACTATCCAAATTTTCCTTATATGGTATCTACAAAGTTGTATCCAGAATGGCCAGTGTTTGCTTTGGCTCATACTAATGAAAAGTTGATTAGAAGATTTGCAACAGCACTTTTTGCACTTGAACCAGGTACTATCAAAGGTATATATGGTTATACGCCTTCCGTTGATTACTCAGGTATTGAAGATTTGTCTCGTAAATTGAGACTTCCTCCTTACGATGATGCTCCAGAGTTTTCGGTGTTTGATATTTGGGATAAATGGAAATACTTGATAGTATTTTTTTCATTTTCATTTGTTCTTATTATAGTATTAGCGTTTTGGTTGCATGTTCTTCTTACAAAGGTAAAACTAGAAAAAGATTTCAGTGATTCGTTGCTTGGTAGTCTTGGAGAGGGAGTTATAAGTCTTGATAAGGACTTTGATGTTGTTTTTGTGAATGATGTTGCATTTAAACTTCTTGGGTATACTCAGCAAGAATTTGAAGATATGGATGACAAAGCCATATTAAAAATCAAAAAGTCTTGTGAAAAAAGAGAAGAATGTCCTATCGTAAAAACGGCAAATGATAAGCAGACTAGGTCTATTGATGATATGTTTGTAAGAAAAGATGGTAGTTTAATCCCTGTAAATTATACTGTTGCACCTTTAAATGGAAGTGGTGTTATAGTTATCTTTAGGGATATTTCAAAAGTTCTTGAATATGAAAATACACTAAAACAACAAGCCTATGAACTAAAAGAGCTTAATGAAAACTTGGAACAAAAAATTATTTTTGAAGTTGACAAAAACAAAAAACAAAATGAGCTTATTCAACAACAAGCAAGACTTATAGCTCTTGGTGATTTGATAGGTAATATTGCTCACCATTGGAGACAGCCTCTTAGTATAATTACAGGCTATGTAGGTAACTTGCAAGTACAGGCTGAACTAAACGGTAGTGTCGAAAGGGAAGATATTGACCAAGCTGGTGATAAAATAATAGAAACCGCTACATATTTAAGCAATACTATTGAAAGTTTTAGGTCTTTAGTTACTCAAGAAAAACCATTTCAGAATTTTCCTATAGAAGATAGTTTCAAAAAAGCATATAGTCTATTAGAAGGGCTATTTATAAAACATAGTATTACAATGGAAATATCATCTGGAGCTGATAAAATATTTATCAAAGGTTTTGCAAATGAGTTAACAGAGGTCTTTTTGAATATACTAAAAAATTGTGTAGATATTTTAACGGCTAGAAATATTTTCCCAAAAGTTGTACATGTTGCATTTATAGATATGGAAGATAAGATAAGAATTACCATACATGATAACGGTGGAGGGATAGAAGATGAGTATTTATCAAAAATCTTTGACCCTTATTTTACTACAAAACACAAAAGTCAAGGGGTAGGGCTAGGGCTTTATATAAGTGCAAAAAATATTAAAGAGCATTTCAATGGTGACTTGTATGTGAAAAATGAGGAGATGATAGTAGATGGTAAAGAGTTCATTGGAGCAAAGTTTGTGATAGAGTTTAAAAAAGAGGAAAATAATACATTATAGCCGTAAGGCTACAATGCGTTATTTGAAATCTATTTTTTTTGTAAGATAAATAAAAACAGAAAGGGAAGTTATAATAACACCGACACCTATTATCAGGTATAGGGCATTTATCATTTGGCTATAGTCGTTTATAGCTATTTTAAATACTACAAGCAAGGACTCAATCAAAAGTGCTATAATGATAGTAATCATAAACTTAGTCAAAACTTTATATTCTGATTTTTCATTTTTTGAGTAACTTTTAAATAAAACCTCTTGTTCTAGCAATGTTTTTGCTAGGTCAAATATAGCAAGACCCAAAGTCAAAGCAACAATAGGTTTGAATATATGTTCTATTGAAATATGGTGGTTTATAAATGAGCTTATAAAGTCATATAGAGAATAAAAAATAGTAAAAAGTGCTAATACTATCATCAATGAACTAACCACCATATAAAAAGTTTTGTTTAATATATTGAAGTTTTTATTTAATTCCAAAAAACCTAGTCTTTTAAGTATAGCTTGTAGATTGAAGTCCATAAATACTATAGAATCATCTATTTTGACTATAGCAGTAAGGCAAGTTTCACCTGTAGCACTGCTTACATAAGGTTTTGTAAAAGCTATTTTATCATCTTTAAAATCTACTTTATCAAGTAGATATTGTCTATTTCTTCCAATCGGTTTTTCAGAAGTTTTATCTCTATAAACATTTGGAGAGACTTGATTTAGTGTTGAGGCATCTGCAAAATAAATGAGTTCCAAAGATGGAAAAACTTTAAAAATTTGTTCATAATTTTTATTTGATTTGGATTTTATATCTCCAATATTATGCATACTCTCTTTGATAAAGTTTTCTATATCAAGCTGGTTTTTATTGTATATTTCTATAAACTCTTGCATACAATATCCTTTCTATTTTTGGAAATTGTATCAAAATATCTACATTTATTTAAAGAATTACTGGTTATATTTTAGACAAGAAATTAGCAGTCAAGTTTTACAAGTATCTTTTTGAGGATTTTTTCAAAAATATTTTTTTCTGAGTCATCCAATACTCCAAATGAGTCCATAGTGATTTTTACTATATCGTCAAAAGCTTTTATGGTAAGTTCTATCCCAATAGGAGTGATAGATACTAACATACTTCTTTTATCCTCTGTTGATGGTACTCTGTAAATCAATTTTTTTAATTCTAGTTTTTTTAGTAGTTTTGTCATACCACCTGAAGAAAAAATCATATTTTCATAAAGTTCTGTTGGTGTTAGAGGTTTGTTTTGACATAATAAAGACATCAAAACATCAAATTCAGAGGTATTTAAACCATATTTTGAATTAAAAAGTTTCTCTTTTTGTTCTGTTAGGATTTTGTTGACTAGCATCAAAGGTAGCCCAACATCCACGACAGTTTTGTATTTATCGTAGTGTTCTGGGAGTTTTTCTTGCAAGAACTTATGTTTTTCTTCTATAAAACTTAATATATCACTTTTCAAATCAACACCTTTTGACTTTTGTAATTGTATTTTATAATTTTTTTCTTAAAAAGTAGATATATTTATCTTCCTAGAAAGATAAATTAAGTTATATAGTGTTACAATTTCACAATATAATACTACTAGGAGAGTAAATGAAAAGTAGAAACAATAGATATATACAAGCACTTTGTGTAGGCTGTTTGGTATTTGGACTATCTGGTTGTGGTGATAAGGAGTCAAATTCCAACGCAACACAACAAAATCAAAATATGCCACCTATACCTGTAAAAACATTTAAGGTAGAGCGTAAAAATATAGTTTTGGATAAAACATACTCAGCTATTATTAAACCTTATGAACAAGTTGAAGTTATATCAAGGGTGCAAGGTATCCTAGAAAAACAACATTTTGTTGAGGGCACTTTTGTCAAGAAAGGTGACTTACTTTATACGATAGAACAAGATAGCTATCAAGCAAAACTTGATGTGGCAAATGCAAATTATAAAAAAGCGTTAAACGATTATGATAGAGCTAAAAAGCTTTATGAAACAAAATCTATAAGCGATAAAGAGTATGACTCATTTGTATCTGCTTATGAAAATGCAAAAGCAAATCTTAGATTAGCTGAGCTAGATTTTGAGTATACCACAGTAAAAGCACCTATAAACGGTATTGTAGGTATCAAAAAATTTGATAAAGGAAACTTTATTCAAGCTAACACCTCTTTGGTTAGTATTACTGCGACAAACCCTATCAATGTAGAGTTTTCAATACCAAAAAGTGATGTAAATAGATATTTAAAACAGTTCAAAAAAGCTTCTACAGAAGTTAAAATAGTGGATGCTAACAATAAAGAGTCATCAATAAATGGGACTATTAACTATATTGCACCACAAATTGACAGTAGTACAAATACGTTGCAATTAAGAGCGAAGTTTGAAAATAGTTCAAATGATTATATTGTAGGTGATTTTGTACATGTTGCAATAAAAGGTTTACAGATTGAAAACTCTATAGTAGTTCCAGAACAAGCTATTTTACAAACACAAAACGGAGCGATAGTTTATGTGGTTGCAGATGGTGTTGCATCACCAAGACCAGTTATGTTGGATGTGTTGACAAAAGACGGTATGGTAGTAAGCGGTCCATTACAAGACGGTGATAATGTGATTATAAACAATATAGCAAAATTAAGACCTAATTCAAAAGTGGCTCTTGTAGAAGGAAATTAAAATGTTCTCCTCATTTTTTATAAAAAATCCAGTATTTTCAGCAGTAGTATCTATTATCATACTAATTGCTGGGATTGCTTCTATGGTAAGTTTACCTATAGAACAATACCCAAGAGTTGTTCCACCGCAAGTTGTGGTATCTGCCGTTTATCCAGGAGCTAGTGCAGAGACGTTATCAAAAACAGTTGCGGCACCTCTTGAAGAACAAATAAACGGTGCAAAAAATATGATTTATATGAATTCGAGTGCCGATGATAGCGGAAGAGTTAGTATAAATGTATTTTTTGAAGTGGGTACAAACGCAGATGATGCAAAAATAGATGTAAACAACAGAGTTCAAGCTGCTATTTCAAAGCTTCCTGAAGCGGTGCAACGTCAAGGTGTGAGAGTGTATGAAAGGTCTCCAAGTATGTTGCTTGTTGCCGTGATATATTCTCCAAATAATACTCACGATACCACGTTTTTATCAAATTATGCACTTATTAATATAGCAGATGAGATAAAAAGGGTAAACGGGGTAGGGGATGCTACAATTTTCGGGGCTAAGGATTATTCAATAAGATTATGGATTGACCCTAAAAAACTAGCTTCATATAAATTGACACCACAAGATGTAATATCAGCGGTAAAAGATCAAAATGAGCAATATGCAGCTGGTAAATTTGCTTCAGAGCCACTTAGTGAAAAACAAATGTTTACATATACTATTTTGTCACAAGATAGAATGGCAACACCTGATGAGTTTGGCAATATTATAATAAGTGCAAAAAAAGACGGCGGAACATTGAGGGTGAAAGACGTAGCTACGGTAGAGCTTGGGTCTAATAGCTACAACCTTATCACAAAGCTTGACAAATCTCCTGCTATACCTATTGCTGTTTTTTTACAATCAGGTGCCAATGCACTTGATACTGCCGAGGGTGTAAAAAAGGTTATGGAAGAGGTAAAATCTAGATTTCCAAATGATGTAGCCTATGAAATACCGTATGATACAACCGATTATGTAAAAATATCTATTAAAGAGGTTATAAAAACTTTTATAGAAGCTATAGTATTGGTTGTGGCTGTTATTTTCCTATTTTTGCAAAATTGGAGAGCTACACTGATACCTATACTTGCAGTTCCAGTCTCTATAGTAGGGGCATTTGCAGGTATGTATATGTTTGGATTTAGTATAAATCTTTTGACATTGTTTGGTCTTGTATTAGCTATTGGTATTGTTGTGGATGATGCTATTATTGTTATTGAAAACGTAGAGCGTCATATGAGGGAAGGTATGAATCCAAAAGAGGCTACTTTACAAGCGATGAAAGAGGTTTCAGGTGCATTGATAGCTATTGTTTTGGTATTGTGTTCTGTATTTATACCTGTTGCGTTTTTGGGTGGTTTGACTGGTGAAATGTATAAACAATTTGCCATAACTATAGCAGTTTCTGTTGCTATTTCAGGGTTTGTGGCATTGACACTTACTCCGTCACTTTGTGCAACTATTTTAAAACCTATACACAAAGAGCCTACAGGGTTTTTTAAATGGTTTAATAATATGTTCCAAAAGGCTACGAATGGATATAGTGCAGTTGTGCAAAAAAGTATAAAATACAGCCTAATAAGTGGATTGTTGTTTGTAGCTTTGATATATGCAAGTTATGATATGTTAAAAATGATGAAAACTGGACTTGTACCTCAAGAAGATCAAGGTACTATTTTCGTATTTAGCTATAACCCACCTGCCGCCTCGCTCAATAGAACCGAAGTTTTGACTGATGCTATATATGATACTGTGGCAAAAAATGATAATGTAAAACATGTCGTATCATTCACTGGGCTTGATTTTATGACATTTGCGGAAAAAACAAATGCTGCAGCTACTATTATCAAACTCAACACTTGGGATGAAAGACCTAGTCCATCACAACATGCTGGTGCTTTGGCTGGTGCATTTGGAGGACAGATAATGGGTATCCCTTATGGTTTTTCTATTCCTGTACTTCCTCCACCTATTATGGGTATGGGACTTGCAGGCGGTTTTGATATGTATGTTCAAAATAGAGCAGGGGATAGTATGCTTGAACTGAATAAATATGTTCAAGAAATCATCCAAAAAGCAAACCAAAGGGGTGATTTAGTAGGTGTTAGAACTACGCTAAATACCATGGTACCCCAATATAGAGTAAGCGTAAACATAGAAGAAGCAAAAGCCAAAGGTGTAAACGTATCTGATATTTATAACACACTTAGTGCAACTTTGGGTAATTATTATATAAATGATTTCAATCTCTATGGAAGAACATACAAAGTAAATATAGGTGCTACAGGTGATAATAGAAAAGGTCCAGAGGATTTGAATAATATTTTTGTACGAAATCAAGCAGGAAACCTTATCCCTATCGGTACTTTGGTAAGCTTTGAAAAAACAGTAGGAGCTGATTTGGTTGAGAGATTTAACCTCTTCCCATCGGCAAAAATTTCGGGACAACCAGCCCCTGGATATAGTTCAGGTCAGGCACTAAAAGCAATAGAAGAGGTGGCAAAAGATGTATTACCTGAGGGGTATACTATAAGCTGGGTAGGAACTGCTTATCAAGAGAAAAAAATAGCAAGTGATAGTGCCTTGGCATTTGTATTTGGTATTATACTTTTATACCTGATTTTAGCTGCTCAATATGAAAAATGGTTAATGCCTATTTCTGTTTTGATGGCTGTGCCTTTTGCAATATTCGGTGCCATAATAGCTACTTTATTAAGAGGACTTGAAAACGATATATATTTCCAAATAGGGCTTTTGGTTCTTGCTGGACTTGCTGCAAAAAATGCTATTTTGATAGTAGAGTTTGCAATGCAAAGGGTGAGAGATGGATTAAGCGTACATGACGCGGCTATAGAAGCGGCAAAAATAAGACTTAGACCTATTATTATGACATCTTTGGCATTTACCCTTGGAGTTGTGCCTCTTGCTATTAGTAGCGGTGCCGGAGCTGCTAGTCGTCATGCCATAGGTACGGGTGTAATAGGTGGTATGTTGGCTGCTACGTTTTTGGCTATCGTATTTATACCACTATTTTATATTTGGGTTTCAAAACTTGTGATGAAAAAAGGGGCAGAGCAATGAAAAAATATACATTATTAGTATCGGGAATGTTTCTTTTTAGCGGTTGTTCACTGCTTCATCAAGACCCAAATATTCCTCAAGTAACATTGCCTATTACGGCTATACAAACAAGCGGTGAAAAGGCTTTATTGAACGATAAATGGTGGGAAAATTTTAATGATAAAGAGCTAAATGCCTTTGTGGAGTATGCTTTGGCAAACAACAGCGATTTACAATCAGCAGTTATCAAAGTGGATAAATTTAGAGAGTTTTTGAATATCAAAAAAAGTGAACAACTACCTCATGTGGATGCTTACGCGGGAGCAGACAAAAAAAGGGTGAGTAAAAACACCCCTCCGTCATATCAAGGTATTACTTATGAAAGCTATGATTTGGGACTTAGTGCTTCATTTGAAATAGATTTATTCGGTAAGCTAAGCAATGCCAAAAAAGCTGCTTTTGAAGATATGATGACTCAAACATATCTAAAAGAGCTTGTGTATCAAAGGGTAATTAGTGATGCTATCATAGCTTATTACGGACTAAAAGCAAATCAAGCACTTTATGATACGGCAAAACAACAATATCTTGACGAAGAAGAGATATATAAAAACATAAAAACAAGATACGAAAACGGTTTTGAAAGTAGAGCAACGTTACTTCAAGAGGAGTCTTTGCTTGAGATGACAAGAGATAATATGCTTGTGCAAAAAGAGGTATTGGATAACTATAAAACGGCTGTTTCAATCCTAATAGGCAAAGATGCAAACGAGGTGTTTGATGCTACCAATATAAAAGTAGAAAACACGGAATATAACTCTATGAATTTACCTGTGCCGGTAAATTTACCATCTGATATATTGAACAAAAGAGCAGATATAAAATCGGCAGAGTCAAAGGTAAAATCTAGTGCATTTTCCGTTAGTGTTGCTAGAAGTGCTTATTTCCCGTCATTTTCTTTGACTGGAAATTTGGGGTATGTAAGCGGTGATTTGGATAAACTCGTAAGGTCTGATTCTTCGGGATATGCAATAGGTGGAAACATCTTATCTCCTATTCTTGATTTCGGTAAAATAAGTGCAAGTGTGGAAAATGCCAAAAAAGACCAACAATTAGCCCTTATTGAGTATAAAGATACGGTAAGAAAAGCCTTTGGAGATATTAAAAATGCGTTGGTTTCTTACTCTACAAATAAAGAGAGATTTATGGCTCAAGAAAAAAGATACGAAGCTATAAAAGAAAGACGTGATATAGCAAAAAATCAATACGATAGTGGATATATAAGTCATATTGATTATTTAACCGTAAGAAAAGAAGAACTTAGCGTTTCCATGCAAAAAGAGAGAACGAAATTTGAAGCTCTAAAATCGGCTGTTAATTTATAT
Organism: Epsilonproteobacteria bacterium UBA6211; assembly: GCA_002421845.1. Lineage (GTDB taxonomy): Bacteria > Campylobacterota > Campylobacteria > Campylobacterales > Arcobacteraceae > UBA6211. The sequence goes on from DISL01000114.1 coordinate 18,167, forward strand.
TATAATCTTGGCGGCGGATTTGACGCTAAAAACTAGCAATAAAAAAGCAACGGTATGAAGAAAACTACAAACCATATCAATCTTATAGTATTACTGGCAGTTTTATCTGCCGTTGCTCCTATTGCCGTAGATACGTATATCCCTGCTATTCCTACGATGGCAAAAGAGTTTGGAGTAGGGATAGATAAGATAGAACTTACATTATCCATATTTCTTATAGGCTTTGCTATAGGGCAGATATTCGGCGGTGTAATATCGGATAATATCGGTAGAAAAAAAAGCTCTATTATCGGACTTGTGGGATTTGCGTTTTTTAGCTTTTTGATAATATTTAGCTCAACTACCTACGAGCTATGGATATATAGATTCTTAGAGGCATTTTTCGGTGGATTTATTGTAGTAAATGCAAGTGCGGTAGTTAGAGATTTATTCAATGCAAAAGAGTCTGCTAAGGTATTTGCACTCATAGGGAGTGTAAGAAGTCTAGCCCCATTACTCGCTCCTGCAATAGGAGCTTTTATAATACACTTTTATTCTTGGCATGCGGTTTTTATCTTTTTAACTGCCTATGCTATTGGGGTAGCTTTGTGGGTATATAAAGATTTACAAGAGACATTTATATACAATAAAATAAACCCAATAGAATCATATAAAATAGTCCTAAGAAATAAAAAAGCGATGCAAATGATGTTTGTACTTGCTTTAGGGTTTTCCGGTATGTTTACCTTGATAGCCAAATCTCCTTTTATTTATATGGAATATTTTGGTGTGAGTAGCGATTGGTTCCCTTTGTATTTCGGTGTTAGTATATTAGCATTGATGGGGATGATTAGCGTAAATGTAAAACTACTCAAAAAATATAAACCTCTATTTTTGATAAAAACGGCAGTGGGTTTACAGATTGTATTTGCTCTTATGTTTGTTATGGTCTCACAAAATGCAGGATTGTATTTGACTTTAGCTCTTATAGCCTCATATATAAGTGTAAATGCTTTTATTTACGGCAATGCTACGGCACTTGTACTTGAAAATTTTCCTAAAAATGCAGGTGTTGCTTCGGCATTATCAGGTGTTGTACAGTTTGGGTTAGGGGCTTTAATCTCCACGTTGGTAGTTATGTTTCATAGCTATTCTTTATTTCCCATAGCTTTGAGTTTGTTGTTTATTTCTTTTAGTTCTTTTATGATACTTAGATTGTACAAATAAAATAGGTTGTACCTATTTTATTTGCTCTTGTAGTGATATTACAGCTTGTTTTGAGGCACTTTCTATAAGTGTACTTTTGTCTTTTTGATACTCTTTAGTCGTCTCAAATCCTAGCACTTTTGTAGAATTTGTCAAAAGTCCGCTTTTTGAACTTACCATTATACTTTTTTCACCGTTGTGAGCGGTTACGTTAAAAACCATAATTAGTTTTTCTTTGTCGTCTTTTTTGATTATGTTTTTGTTTGTAGTCTCTTTTTCTTGATATACTGATGCTTTTAGGTTAAGTATATAAGTATTACCGTCAAGTAGTTGGGTATCGTTTTTTGTACTATAGATATAGAAACAACCGCTTTGTTTTAGTGACTCTTCAAATGTTTGTTTTACTTCATCTTTTGTTACATAAAGATTTGTATTTTGGTTTTCTATAGATACTTGATCTATGATTACGTTACTTATTGTTTGTGAACACAAAGAGTAGTTATCTATATAAGGTCGTTCTATTTTATTTGAACATCCACCTAAAATTAAAGCTACTAACGACAAAAATATCAACGACTTCATTTTATAACCTTTTGGATAGTATATTTTGGAATTATATCATAATGATTTAGAAAAAGATTCTGTTTATCATTGAAATTAAAATACATATATAAAGTATCAAAACTATTGTTTTGTAGGATGTGATTTTTGTAATATTTTTGAGTTTTATACCCAAATAAACACCTATTAGACTACTTATTCCTACAACTGCACCCTCTATGTATAGCATCTCTCCCGCAAGACTAAGTGAACTAAATCCAGCAATAGAGCTAAAGACTACAAAAAATAGTCCCAAGCTTGAAGCATCTTTGAGTGGATAGTGAAGATAGCTTGATAAAATAGGGGTAAGCATAACAGAACCGCCAACACCTATACTCATAGCAATCATACCTATAAAAAACCCTATAATAAAAAGTATTAGTTTGTTTTGAGCTTTTCTGTCGCTACGACCTGCTGGGTGAACCATCAAAAGTCTATATACGGCAAAACAAAGTATAACAAAAAATAGGTATTCAAGAAACTCATTGGATACATTAGTAACTATAAGACCACTAAGTAATCCACCACAAAATCCACCTATACCTATGACTACACCGTCTTTTAGTAGTGATTTATTTTGTTTTGAGTTAAGATAACTGCCGTATATTGAGCTAAAAACCATCTGCATAACAGATATTGCGACAGCCTCTTTCATCACAAAGCCTGTATATAAAAGCATCGGTACGAGTATCATTCCACCACCAACACCGAAAAAACCGCTTACAAAACCTGTAAGTATGCCAAGCAGTATCAATGATGTCATTTTTGTTCTTTTGTCATCATAGCTTCAATAAAGTTTTTGTATATGTCTTCTAGTTCGTTATCTTTTGTGTTTATATCGATACAAGCTTTGTCCGTAAGGGCATGTTCAAGTATAGCAACACGTTTTAGTAGGTAGCCGAACATCTCTTTTGAAATATCAGGTAAGTCATTGTGATCAAGTAGGCATTTGGTATCTTTTCGCTTGATTATTCTAGCCGGTACACCTACAGCCGTAGAACAGCTTGGAACATCGGTAATAACTACAGAATTAGCTCCAACTTTACTATTTTCACCTACCGTTATATTGCCTAGTATTTTAGCCCCTGCACCTATCGTGACGTTTGAACATATAGTAGGGTGACGTTTACCGTGGCTTAGACTTACTCCACCCAAAGTAACACCTTGATAGATAAGTATATCATCGCCAAGTACGGATGTTTCACCTATAACTACGCCGAATGCGTGGTCTATAAAAACACGTCTTCCTATGGTACAAGCAGGGTGAATATCTGTATTTGTTAGAAACTGGCTAAGTCCAGATACAAAACGTGCTAGACGTTTGAAGTTTCTTTTATAAAGAGCATTAGCAACGCGATAGTTCACTATTGCCCAAATACCAGGGTAATTAAAGATTAGCTCCAGATTTGTTCTAAATGCAGGGTCATTGTTCTTCGGTAATGAAAAATCCTCTTTAATTAACTCTAGTAATGAAATATTTGCCATAAATTAGCTCTTTATCGTTTTTAGATAAGTGGTATCGTTGATAAACTTATCAAGCATTTTATATATTTTGTTTTTCTTGTGTAGTTTACTTTTTAATCTGCTTTTTAAATCAACTACATCATAATCTATATCTTCCAATACATCTATGATTTTTTGAGATGTGAGAAGATTTTTAAGCTCTGCACGACCTTTTTTGAACACTACGTCAGCCTCAGTCGGGTGAGAGAATAGGTTGTGTTTCATACCTAAAATATCTTGATATGCACCCACTAGGAAAAATGCAAGGTAGTATTCTTCTTTTTCCAAATCTACATCGTGAAGATATAGAGGTTTTTTACTGTCAAACTCTATCTCACCGTCACTATCGCAAGTAATATCCCACAAAGATGCACTTCTTGTAGGTTTTTCATTTAGGTGTGTTATAGGCATTACAGGGAATTCTTGTTCAATACCCCAAAAATCAGGTAAAGATTGGAATATAGAAAAGTTTAGAAGATACTTTTCTTGTATTTTTTCATTTATTCTTTTTAATTCCGTATAATCTTTAAGGGAGAGTAATTGTATAGCTTTCTTCGTAATAAGGTGCGTCAAAATCTCCGCATTACTTCTATCTTGTAAATCTATATAACCCAAATCGAAAAGAGTAAGGACAGATTCAAGATGGTCGAGTGCATCGTGCATAAACTCCATTGCCGTCTCTTCTTTCATCTCGTTGTATAAGTCATTTAGTTCTTTAATGAGTGGTGGATTTGTATCTTTTAATAGGAGGTTTTCCATTTCATACTCTGAGGAAAACAGTTCTAAAACAGGAGTTATAAGTACAGTTGATGGGGCAGCTATAAATCTACCTGATTCAGTAAAAATATTAGGCTCTTTTACCCCTTTTTGTTTTGCAATAAAGTTCAACGTAAACACAACATCATTACTAAACTCTTCAAGAGAATACGCTCTTGTTCTTTCAAATTGAGAATACTCTATGGCTAGACCGCCACCTATATTTATATTTTCGAGGTTAGTTGCACCCATTTGTTTTAGTTCGGCATATATGTGACCTGATTCTCTAAGTGCTTTTTTAAGAGGTGCTATCGTATTCATAGCAGAACCTATATGGAAGTGAATCATTGTAAGTTGATCTACTAATTCATTCTTTTTGAGTATTCCAAAAGCTTCTAGTATCTCTGTAGAACTAAGACCGAATTTAGAATCTATACCTCCGCTTTTTGCCCATACTCCGCTTCCACCGCTGTGTAGTCTTACACGAAGACCTATATTTGGACATTCCATATCGTATTCGTTATAAACTTCTACTATAGTTTCAAGTTCTTTTAGACCCTCTATGGTAAGAGTGATATTATAACCCATAGTTTTTGCTATAAAGCCTAGTATTATCATCTCTTTATCTTTAAAACCGTTTACCGTGATAGGTGCATCTTCGTTGTTGTATGCCATAGCAAGAATAAGCTCTGCTTTACTACCTGCTTCAAGACCGTAATTGTATTTTTCTCCGCTTTCTATCAACGGAAAAAGAAAATTAGGGAATTGGTTTACTTTCAAAGGAAAAACAGCATTAAAAGTACCTTTGTAATCATACTCTTTTATAGACTTATTAAAAGTTTCATACAACTTATTAATTTGTTTTTCCGTAATATGAGGAAATCTAAGAAGTAGTGGTCCAAGATGACCTTCTTCTCTTATTCTTGATATTAGCTCTTTCAACGAAGGGTTGTCTCCGTAATTAACTTTCACAACTCCATCTTCTATTATGAAATTGTCATCACCCCATAAATGCATACCGTATCTGTTCAATTATAATCCTTTAAAATCATTAAATGGTATAGTTCTCTCTTCTTTTGTTTTTAAGTTTTTGATAAAAATCGTATTATTTATCAATTCATCCTCACCTACCAAGGCTAGTATGTTTGCACCTTGTTTTTCGGCAATATTTAGATGTTTTATAAAGCTTTTTGAGGAATACTCTACAAACGCTTTACTATGTTTTCTAAAATCCATTGCTTTTGCAAAAATACGTTCTATTCCATTAGGAGTCATGCTTCCAAAATAATATACATTTTCATCTTGTGGTTGGTATTTGATTAATTCTAAAATTCTTTCTATTCCTATAGCAAAACCGACAGCCGGTGTACTTTTACCGCCAAGGAACTCTACAAGTTTATCGTATCTTCCTCCACCTGCCATTGCACTTTGTGAACCTATTTCACTACTTACGAATTCAAAAGCCGTTTTATTGTAATAATCAAGCCCTCTAACCAAATTTGAATCAATCTCAAATGATATATTATTTTTCGTTAAAATATCTTTTAATATATCAAAATCTTTATTACACTCTTGACATAAATTGTTTGTAATCTTTGGCATATCTACTAAAAGTTCTTTACAGCTTTCTATTTTACAATCAAGAACTCTTATTGGATTTGTTTCTATTCTTCTTTTACAATCACCGCAAAGCTCTTCTTGTATATTTACTAGTTTTGATACTAAATTTTGTTTGTAAGTCGGCATACACTCAGGACAACCCAAAGAATTTAATAAAAGTTTGTATTTGATTCCGAAAAAATCAAATATATCTTTTATCATCATAATGATATTTGCATCTTCATATACGCTTGATTGACCAAAAGACTCTGCACCGAATTGGTGAAACTGTCTAAGTCTACCTTTTTGAGGTCTTTCGTATCTAAACATTGAGCCTGTATAAAACCATCTTTTCGTGGCACCTGCTTTATCAAATTTGTTTTGAATAAAACATCTCACAACACCAGCAGTCCCTTCAGGACGTAAACATACATCATTTTCACCTTTATCAATAAATTGATACATCTCTTTATTAACTATATCTGAACTCTCTCCTACACTTCTTTTGAAAAGTGCAGTTTCTTCAAGCATCGGTGTAGAGATAAACGAAAATCCGTAGTTTTTAGCTATTTTTGAAGCATTTTCAACAAAATAGGTAAATAATTTACTGTCATCATCTATAATATCTTTCATTCCTCTTAAGCTTTGGATATTAGCCATTAAGTCCTCCCAATTAATAAAACTCTAACAAAGAGGCTATAGATTAGTGCTAGTGCAAGACAGAATTTAGAAGCTTTACACTCGTAAAGCGATAAATTCTAACGAAGCAATAGTGCTGATATATAGTCTTATAACTACCCTAATACGGCGTTGTCAAATCTTGAAATACGATGTATTCCTGCGATTTTCCGCCTTGTCTTAGGGCAGTTCTAAAACTACTTTTTTAGTGTTTTCTTAGTTGGGTGGACTTACAAATTCCTTTATTTCTTTGTGAATTTGTTCTATATTTAATTTTGCATCTATGAATTTATAATCAATTCCTAGCTTGATTATAGTTGTTTTCATTTGGTTTTGAATATTTATTAAATAATCAACACCCCTTGACTCTATTGAGTCGTTTTCTTTTTGAGAAAGACGGTATATTAACTCTTCTTTCGATAACTCAAGAAGAATGACTTTTTTGGGTATTGTATTTGACGTAGCTATCAAATTCAAAGCCAAAGTCATCTCCATAGGAAAATCTTTTGCATAGGCTATACCTGAAACCAAACTTCTATCGCTAAATATTAGTTTGTCTATATTCGGTTTGATAACCTCTTCTATATGTTCAGCACGGTCTGCCAAAAACAAAAACATCTCTGCAATTTTTGATTTTGCTTCACC
>DISL01000013.1 GCA_002421845.1 Epsilonproteobacteria bacterium UBA6211
CAGGTGTATATATACGAGTAAGTATTGGACTTATAGCTATAGGTATGGCTTGTGCTATAGTTGTACCTGTCATAAGAGTGAGAACAGTTCGGCTAAATTCTGATTTGGGTTTTAGTTTATTTATCAACTATAAATTTCCTATGATATACTCAATCTCTTCATCTGTAACATAAGGATTCATAGGTAAACTCATTATCTCTTGTGATACTACCTCAGAGATTGGAAAATCTCCTTTTTTATATCCTAAGTAAAGAAAACATTCTTGAAGATGAAGAGGCATCGGGTAGTGTACTGCGGTTGGAATTCCTACTTCTTTTAATTTCTCTTGTAATTCATCTCTGTTTTTTACTCTTATAGAGTATTGTGCCCAAGCACTTGTTCTTCCTTCTTCTACGAAAGGAAGAACTAATTTTGAATGTTTAATTTTGAATGCTGAATTGTATTTTTTAGCCACTTCTTGTCTTAGAGCTAAATCTTTTGAGTAATATTGTAATTTTACATTTAAAACAGCTGCCTGGATAGTATCTAGTCTTCCACCCATACCAATATATTTGTGATGATATCTTTTTGATTGTCCATGAAGTCTTAAAGATTTCATTTTGTTTGCTAACTCTTCATCGTTAGTGAAAACCGCTCCACCATCTCCATAACATCCAAGCGGTTTAGCTGGGAAAAATGATGTTGTAGAGATATCCCCTAAATTAGAATCTGTTTTACCATTATATGTAGAACCAAAAGATTGAGCACCATCGATTATAATTTTTAATTTTGAATGTTTAATTTTTAATTGTTCTAGTGCATCTATGTCTGCTGGTTGCCCATAAAGACTTACTGGAATTATAGCTTTTGTTTTAGATGTTATTTTCTCTTCTATTTTATTTGGGTCAATATTATAAGTTTTCTCATCAATATCTACAAATACAGGAGTTGCTCCTAAAAAGGCAATTGTTTCAGCAGTTGCTATAAAAGTAAATGGAGTAGTTATCACTTCATCGCCTGGTTTTATATCAAGTGCCATCATAGCAAGAAGCAGTGCATCTGTGCCATTACTACAAGTTACAGCATATTTTGCACCCGTAAACTCTTCAAGGCTTTTTTCAAGCTCTTGTACTTCATTTCCCATGATAAAGTTACAATTTCTTGCTACTTTTAAGATAGCTTCTTCTATCTCTTCTTTATAAAGACTGTGTTGGTATTGTAAATTTGCGAAATCTATTTTCATCTACTGTATTACCTCTAAGTTGTCATTTACTATTTTATATTTTGTGTTATCAAAGCTATCAATAGCAATATTATTCTCATCAAATTTTAATGTATTTCCAGCTTTACTTACCCATCCTATTTGTCTGGCAGGTACTCCAACCATAAGAGCATATGGCTTAACATCTTTATTGACTACTGTTCCACTTCCAATAAGTGCGTATTCTCCTATAGTCACACCACAAACGATAGTAGCATTTGCTCCTATAGAACACCCTTTTTTAAGAAGAGTTTTTTTGAACTCTTCTCGCCTTACTATAAATGCTCTTGGATTTATAACATTTGTAAATACCATAGAAGGACCTAAAAATACATCATCTTCTACTTCAACACCCTCATAAATAGAGATATTATTTTGAACTTTAACCCCGTTTCCTATATTTACCTTTGGTCCAACTACACAGTTTTGACCAAAAGAGCAATTGCTTCCAATATTTGATCCACTTAAGATATGTGAAAAATGCCATATTTTAGTGTTATCACCAATAACTACATTTTCATCAATATATGCACTTTCGTGTGCATAGTAGTTTTTAGTTTCTAGTTTTTGGTTTTTAGTTTCCATGTTTTCTCTTTATTGATGTGATTAATGAATTTAACATCTTTTTAATCTCCAAAATTTTATTTCTTATCTCTTCTATATCTTTTAGATATCCTATTTCTTTTGCTATTATTAATTGTGTTTCTAGCTAGTTTATAGAACCAAGCGCAATATACAAAAACTGTACAAACTCTTTTGGTGAATTTCTTCCACTACCTTCAGCAATATTGCTAGGTACAGAAACAGCACATCTTCTAACTTGGTCACTTAAAGCATAGCTTTCTTCTTTAGGAAAGAATTTTACTAAAATATAAACTTCTTTAACAAGGATAATAGACTTTTTCCAAACTTCTAAATTTTCAAAACCAGTCAATACACCCTCCTCTATAAACTATAAACTATAAACTATAAACTATAAACTATAAACTATAAACTATAAACTATAAACTATAAACTTTTTCACAAAACGGATGAGCTTTTTCATCTAAAGGTACTGTATTCATTTTTCTAATATCTGAAACTATTACTATTGAATTTTTTGCATCATCAAGTCCAAATCCACCACCATTTAAAATATCATTATATGATTTTGTATGTAAATCTGTAAACCCTTCACTAAACTCAAACTCTTCACCATCTACAGTAATACTTCTAAAAGTAGTTTTTCCAGTAGCTTTTATATCTTCTGGAATATAATCATAATTTACAGATAAGAACCATCTAACATTTGCATTTTTTAATTTCATATATCCAGCGTTTGCATCTGCTTGTTTTAAATAAACTACATTTTCTTGTAATTCTCCAAATATCCAAGATAACATATCAAAAAAGTGAACTCCAATATTTGATGCTATTCCACCACTTTTTGACTCATCACCTTTCCAAGATTCAAAATACCATTTTCCTCTACTTGTAAGATAAGTTAAATCTATATCATAAACTTTTGAAGGATCTTTTTCTAACTCTTTTGAAATCTTTTCTTTTAAAGCAATTATAGAATCATGAAGTCTAAGTTGTAATATTGTATAAACTTTTTTACCACTATCTTTTTCTACTACTTTTAAATCATCTATTTGTTTTGGATTTAAAACTAATGGTTTTTCACAAATAGCATTTGAACCACTTTTTAAAGCAAATCTAATATGACTATCATGCAGATAATTTGGTGTTGTAATAGCCATATAATCTATTGTATTGCCATCTCTTTTAAAACTATCTACAAAGGCACTAAATCTTTCAAACTCTGTAAAAAAATCAGCTTGTGGAAAATTACTATCCATTATTCCAATACCATCATAAGTATCCATAGCAACAACAAGATCATTTCCTGTCTCTTTTATAGCTTTCATATGCCTAGGTGCTATATAACCACTTGCTCCAATAAGTGCAAAATTTTTCATATTTTCTTCCTTCATCCTTCTACCTTTTCCCTTCTACCAACTAAAAACCATAAACTAAAAACTAAAGCCTCCAAGTAGGTTTTTCAACAATACCTTTTACATCTAAAACTATAGGTTCACCTCTTGACATACCTTTATAATCACCAGTAGTTATATCCTTAAATTTATCATGATTTACAGCAACTATAATTGCATCATATCTTTCACTATTTAGTGGTAAACTCTCTAAAAAATTTAAAGATTTTGTTTTTTTATCACTTTCATCTATCCAGTAATCATACACTTCAACATTACACTTAAACTCTTCAAGCTCTTTTATAATATCAAAAACCTTAGAATTTCTCATATCAGGACAATTTTCTTTAAATGTAGCTCCAAGAATTAATACATTTGATCCATTCAACTTTTTATTTTCCGCAACCATAAATTTAAGTGCTTTGTCAGCTATATATTTACTAACACTATTGTTTATCTGTCTTGCTCCTAAAATTAAATTTGGCATATATCCTAAACTTTGTGCTTTATGAGTAAGATAGTATGGGTCAACTCCTATACAGTGTCCTCCAACAAGACCTGGGAAAAGTTTTATAAAATTCCATTTAGTTGCAGCTGCTTCTATAACATCTTGTGTATTTATATCCATCAAATCAAAAATCATAGCAAGTTCATTTATTAAAGCTATATTTACATCTCTTTGTGTATTTTCAATAACTTTTGCAGCTTCTGCAACTTTGATTGAAGATGCAAGATGTGTTCCTGCTTTTATTATAGACTTGTACAACTCATTAACTTTTTTAGCTATTTCAGGAGTACTTCCACTTGTGATTTTTAATATTTTTGTAACTGTATGCTCTTTATCTCCTGGATTAATTCTTTCAGGACTATACCCACAAAAGAAATCTTCGTTAAATTTCAAATGTGAAAATTCTTCTAAAACTGGAACACAAACTTCTTCTGTAACTCCAGGATAAACAGTACTTTCATAAATAACTATATCATTTTGCTTTAAAACTTTAGCAACTGTTTCACTTGATTTTATAAGAGGAGTTAAATCTGGATCATTATTATCTTTTATAGGGGTAGGAACTGTTACTATATAAATATTACAATCTTTTATATCTTCAATATTCATTGTAAATTTCATACCGTTTTTTATAGCTTCATTAACTTGCTCTTTTGAAAGCTCGAGTGTTCTATCATATCCATTTGAAAGCTCGTCTATTCTCCATTTTGATATATCGAAACCTACTACTTGATATTTAGCTGAAAAAGCATGAGCCAAAGGAAGACCTACATATCCAAGTCCTATTACACATATTTTTGTCATTTATTTTATTTCCTTTACATAATTATTGCCACTTAATAATCTCTTATTATACTCAATTTAACATAATATATTTATTAATATACCACTCTATAGTCTTCACTATCCCCGTATCAAAATTCTCATCTGCTTTCCATCCAAGCTCATTTTCAAGCTTTGTAGCGTCTATAGCGTATCGTCTATCATGACCTGCACGATCGGCTACAAAAGTTATTAGGTCTTTGTAACTAGATCCTGAATCAAGTTCAGGATGACGTGTGTGGCGAGGTATCTTTTCATCTAAAATAGTACATATTCTATCTACTATTTGCAGATTTGTTCTTTCATTTCTACCACCGATATTGTATGTTTCACCTTTTTTACCATTGTGATACACTAAATCAATCCCTTTACAGTGGTCTAGCACATAGAGCCAATCTCTTATATTTTTTCCATCTCCATAGATAGGGATGGGGTTTCCTTTGAGTGCATTTCTTATGATAGTAGGTATTAGCTTTTCATCGTGTTGCTTTGGTCCATAGTTATTTGAACAATTTGTGATAACACAGTTAAGTCCAAATGTTTCTACATAAGCTCTCACTATCATATCAGATGATGCCTTTGATGCTGAATATGGAGAGTTGGGTGCATATGGTGTTTTTTCAGTAAATAAATCATTTGGATCTTCACTAAGTGTTCCATATACTTCATCAGTAGATATATGATGAAATCTTGGTAGATTAGATCCTGAATCAAGTTCATGATGACGAGAACTGTCATTGCGGACTTGATCCGCAATCTCAGAACAGCAAAAACGCCTCTTACACACAAATGGCTTCTCCATCCAATACTTATAAGCTACATCAACTAATGTATATGTACCGTTTACATTTGTTTGTACAAAAACACCTGGATTTTTGATACTATTGTCCACATGAGATTCTGCTGCAAAGTGAATAACACCTTGTATATCATATTCAGAGAATATAAACTCTACAAGCTCACGATTACATATATCACCCTTTACAAAATGATACCTATCATTTTGTAATGTTGAATTATAAATTTTGAATTTTAAATCATTTACATCGTGCAGTTCTGGAAGATTTTCAAGACTTCCAGCGTATGTTAGTTTATCTAGGTTTACTATATTGTATTCTGGGTATTTTTCTAAAAAGTATGGTACAAAGTTTGAGCCTATGAAGCCAGCACATCCAGTTACTAATATAGTTTTGTTTTTGTTATTGAACATCTTTGCTATTTTCCTTAACTAAATCATACAGATATTGCCCATAACCATTTTTCGATAATGGTTTTGCAATCTCAAGAACTTTTTCCTTTGTAATCCAACCATTATTATAAGCTATCTCTTCGAGACATGCTATTTTATATCCTTGTCTATGTTCGATAGTTTGTACAAACTTACCTGCATCCAGTAAACTATCATGAGTTCCGGTATCAAGCCAAGCAAAACCACGCCCTAAAAGCTCTACTTTAAGTTTGCTTCTTTTTAGGTATTCTTGATTGACTGTTGTTATTTCCAGTTCACCTCTATCGCTTGGCTTTACGTTTTTTGCTATTTGTACTACATTATTATCATAAAAATACAGCCCTGTAACTGCAAAATTTGATTTAGGATGAGTTGGCTTTTCTTCTATACTTATTGCATTTTGTTCTTGATCAAATTCTACAACACCGAATCTTTCAGGGTCTTTTACTTGATAACCAAACACAACAGCACCATCTTTTAAAGAAGCTGCATTTTTGAGCATGGAGGTAAATCCATGTCCATAAAATATATTATCTCCAAGAATCAAACAAACATTATCATTACCTATAAATTCTTCCCCGAGTATAAATGCTTGTGCAAGACCGTCTGGAGATGGTTGAATTTTATATTTTAACGATATACCCCAATCAGTTCCATCACCCAAAAGCTCCTCAAATTTTCCTATATCTTGTGGAGTAGAAATAATCAATATATCTTGAATACCTGCCAACATAAGCACAGATAAAGGATAATAAATCATTGGTTTATCATATATTGGAAGTAATTGCTTACTAATACTTTTTGTTACAGGATAGAGTCGTGTTCCGCTTCCACCTGCTAATATTATACCTTTCATCGGTCGATTACCTCTTATAGTTGAAAAATTCCAAATACCAATCTACGAATTTATCAATACCATCTTGTATAGGTGTAGCTGGTTTGTAGCCTAAATCTTCTACCAAATCACTCACATCTGCATAAGTAGCAGGTACATCTCCGGCTTGTAAAGGCATCATATTTTTTTCTATCTTCTTGCCTAGTTTATTTTCAATAGCAGTTATAAAATCCATAAGTTTTACTGGATTGTTATTTCCTATGTTATAAACCTTGTAAGGTGCTGTTGAACGGTCGGCAGGAAGGTTGAATCCTGAATCAAGTTCAGTATGACAAAGAGGTTTGGCTGGGTTGTCTATGACTCTTATTATTCCTTCTACAATATCATCTATATAAGTAAAATCCCTTAGCATCTCACCGTTATTGAATACATCTATTGTTTTACCTTCAAGTGCCGCTTTTGTGAAAAGAAAAAGTGCCATATCCGGTCTTCCCCAAGGTCCATAAACGGTAAAAAATCTAAGCCCGGTAGTAGCTATTCCAAAAAGATGACTATATGTATGAGCCATAAGTTCATTCGATTTTTTACTTGCTGCATATAGGCTTATAGGATGGTCAACATTGTGACTTGTACTAAAAGGCAATTCTTCATTTAGCCCATACACAGAAGAGCTTGAAGCATACGAAAGATTTTTTACTCCGTTGTGTCTACAAGATTCAAGTATATTCATAAATCCTATGATATTGCTACCCATATAAGCATCAGGATTGGTTAAACTATACCTTACCCCAGCTTGAGCTGCAAGGTTGCACACTGCATCAAACTTCTCTTCTTCAAAAAGCTTCATCATGGCATCTTTATCTTCAAGATTTAATTTGATGAATTTGTAATTAGTGTATTGGTTACTAGTTATTAATTGATCGTATGGGATACTTTCACCGTCACGTAACTTTTCTATAATTCCTGATCTTTGAAGTCTTCCGTATTTGACATTTTGGTCATAATAGTCATTGATATTATCTAGTCCTACCACTTCATCACCACGTTCCAATAGCTTAATAGCTAAATGACTTCCTATAAACCCTGCTGTTCCTGTGACCAAAATTTTACGTTTCACGATTTGCTCCCTTTGGTCGTGCATCAAATTTTTTTCCTTTTATAATCCACTGCACTATTTAAAATTCTTCTTATAATTATCAAATTGTTTTGAACTGTATAAAATATCAAGTAACAATCTACAATATACATTCTGCAATTCTGATATACTTTTTTATATTTACATTCTATTCCTAAATATGGTGAAAATTCAAGTATTTCAATTTTAGATTTTAAAAAATCTGCATAAGATAACGCTCGACTAAGACTATCTTGTGAAATATATTGAATTATAGTATCTAAATCTAGTATTGACTTTTCTGAATATTTAATTTGCATACTTTGCTTTAATCTCCGCGAATATTTCATCATGTGTTTTATCACTTATTGCAGACTTCATACCAATTTCAATTTCATCATTTAAGTGTGATAAATCATCCTTATCAATTCTTGGCATTATTAGCACTTCAACATCTTCATAATCAAAATAATCAGGCAATTTTATATTTAACATATGATTATTAACTTTTGCAAATTCTCTAATTGCTGTCATCTTATAATCCTTCTCTTTTTAATATTTAGCTATCGCTATTAAAAATATCTCTTGTGTATATTTTATCCAAAACATCTTTTAAGTCATCTGATATACGATTTGC
>DISL01000021.1 GCA_002421845.1 Epsilonproteobacteria bacterium UBA6211
CGATTGGTTTTTGAAATCCTGGCAGAGGTTTATTATAATCAAAAACCCCTCTATGTCCACCTGTTATATTTAAAATATTATCGTTTTTATCTCCCACATAAAGCGACGGTGCAAATGCAGAATATTTTGTATTATCAGCATAATTCATCAAAAGCTCTAAAGAGTCGAGTTCAGGCTCGGCATCATCATCCATCAACCATACAAAATCATACTTGTTTTCCAAAGCATACTTTACCCCAAAGTGAAAACCACCTGAGCCTCCAAGATTTGATTCAAGTCTATGATATATAAGGTTACCGTGAGAGAGGTAACCATCTTCTTTGATTTTTATATGGGTACCATCGGTTGAAGCATTATCTACTACTAAGATATCGGTTTTATAAGTTTGAGCCAATAACGCATCCAAGCACTCCGTGAGAAGATTGTACCTATTGTAGGTTACAACCACCGTGCATATTTTCATTAGCTATTATCCTTCTCTCTAAGCAACCTTTGAATATTCTCCACATTTTTCTTCGCTGCACTTTCTCTCTCTTCTCTTATTTCTCTTAGAGTTTTAAGCGTTTCTTGTTTTTCATGGTCTAAGTTAGATTGGATTTGCACTGCTTTTCTATTGTTTGAGACACCACATACCCCGAAGAACTTCTCTTTATTATTAACATAAAGCTTTACGGATGCACTTGACGCATTTTTATTAAATGTGATAATATCACCCTCGCTAAGACTCAAAATATCGGCTACACTAAGCTTGGTCTCTGCCATAATAGCCTCTACTTTCATCTCCGCACCGGAAATCAATGTGGTAATATCTTTTTTCCTACTTGATTTTCTATTTCTACTTTCTGTAAACATCTTATCCACAAGTTTACTAAGGACGGGTTCAATATAGTTTATCGGATAACAAATAGATAAAAACCCACTCTCTTCGTCGATAGTAAGTTCCAAAACCACAAGCAAAACTATCTCATGGTCACTGATGATTTGTATGGCATTTGCATTTGTATCACGTGATTCTACTTTGAAATTCAAAGTTGTTATATCATTCCATGATTTATGGAGATGCTTGATAAGTAATTTGTAAAAATGGTCAAAAACCTCTATCTCTATCTCGGTAAGCTCTCTATCAAGATTATCACTAGCCGCCACTGCACCGCTACCCAAAAGTTCAGCAATAATCCTATGTGAAATACCTGGGTTACATTCTATTACCATTCTACCTTCAAGGGGTTTCATAGAGAGTGTATTTAGTGATGTAAGCTGTGGAATAGAGAGGATAAATTCACCGTAAGTCATCTGCTCGATACTGTATAGTTTTATATCTACTATTTTTCTAAGCATTGCCGATACGTCTGTTATCAAGTCCCTTAGCATTTTATCATGCAAATTGTTGAAGGCTTTAAATTGGTCGTTTGAGATACGATTTGGTTTTTTGAAGTCATATATAGAATAGTTTTTCTCTTTTGGTACTACTACCTTTTCGGCTTCGGGTAACTCTTCCCCTTGCTCGGCTATATCTAAGAGTGCATCTATTTCATCTTGACTTAAAAACTCTGCCATCTTATCCCCTTATTTCCAATTCCCCGTTTAATGCACCCATATCATTTATAAGTTCTACGGTTTCTATTATGTCTTTAATAGGAAGTTTCATTATTTTCATAGCTCTCATTACGTCTGATATTGTAGGGAGCCCTTTTGTATTTACAAGTGCATTGTTTAGATTTACCTCTACGGGTTTATTCCCTATTTTTACACCGTCACCTATGTCAACACCTTGATTCAGTGCCACATCTTCCCATTGGTTAGCCGTCAAACTAGTTTGTTTGATTCTGAGCGTAAATGCCTCTTTCGTGATAGTTACAGGATTTACCACTATATCATTACCTGCAATTATCACCCCTTGATGTTTATCGATAATGACTTTCTTTTTCATATCCGATTCAATAGGAAGATTTTCTATTTCTGCGATAAATCTTACCATAGACATCTCTTGCGGTCTTTTTACTTCTACCGTTCTGGTATCCACTGCAAAAGCTAAGTTTTTACCAAAATGTTTGTTGATTACCCTTTGTACCAAATCAGCATGTTTAGCAGAATTTTTAATAAGACTTAAAGTAAGATTTTGTTCATTACTCAAAGTAAAATCTATCTCATTTTCTATCATAGCTCCATCGTTAATAAAGCCTGTAGTAAGGTTGTTTGTATTTGCTACTATATTACCTTGAGCTAACGCATAAACTTCCCCGTCCACACCTTTTAGTTGTGTTAAGAGTAATGTACCTTTATCAATAGACTTTGCATCACCTATGGCAGATATACTTACCCTTATTTTATCACCTTGTCGTGCAAAAGGTGGAAGTTCGGCAGTCACCATAACAGCTGCTATATTTTTTGATTTTATTGATGAGGTTGGTATTTTTATATAAGAATTTCTAAGTAAGTTTTGTAATGATTGCATTGTAAATTGGCTTTTATCTCCGGTTCCTGCAAGTCCAACTACAAGCCCATAACCTATAAGTTGATTTTCTCTAATCCCCACTACGTTTGCTATATCTTTGATAGTTTGAGCATAAATAGATACAGATAGTAAGACGATTAATAGAAGCTTTTTCAAGTTTTTCACCCAATTTTATAAAATTTCAATACATTTTACTATATTTTAACAAAATTTAATATAAAATAAGGATAAGTTTTTAAAAAGGTTTTTTTTGAACATATATATTTACGGTGACAGTTCATTCAAACAAGAAATACACAAAGTTCTTGACCATGCCAATATTAAATTCAAGCTAGGAAGCGGTTACGTTGAGTATGTAGATTCCCTTGAGCTTTTAAAAGAGGCGATAAAGAATAATCCTGAAGATATTTACCTTATTGACAATTCAAAAATAATAGACAAAAACTCTTTAAATTCAAAAATAAAGTTTCTTAAACCAAAAGACGGCATAGAAAAGGAGTTTTTGCAAGAACACGGTATAGGTGATTTAAGTGTAGATTCTTTAGATTCACTAGTAAAACATATTAATAAAAAAATAGAAGAATCACGCACACAAGAGGATGATGAAATATCTGAATCCAAAGTATCCAAAAATGAAGATGATGTTACAACAGATTCTCATACGCCTGACACCACTTCTTCTAAGCAGAACAATGATGATGACGAAGGGCTTATAGATGCCGAGTTGAGTGATTTGCTAGAGTACGACAAGTGGGAAGAAGATGATGATGACGAGGGCAATGATATCAAACAAGAAAAAGATTTTTTAGACGATGATTTATTGAGTTTTGATGAAAAAGATTTGCCTATAGATTTACTAAGTTTTGATGAAGTTGAGGATATACAAACTCAAAACACCAAGTCAACACTTGATAATATTGACGATGAATTGGCTACAATTATGAATTTTAACGATACACGCCAAGAACATGATGAAAATATGGATACCGATTTGGATAACTTTGCGGAGTTGATGAATTTTGATAATATTGTTGACTTAAATGAACCAAAAACAGAGCCTATTAAAGAAGAAAAAACTATAAACACAATATCAGTAAAACAAGGAGCAACTATGTCAAATGAACTTGATGAATTAAGCGGACTAAATGAAAACGATATATTAGCGGCGATAGAGGGGATTGATTTTGCAAAACCACCCGTTATTACATCTTCCGCTAAACCTGTAGCAAACGCAACGCCAAACATATCATCAACAACGCAGAGCCAAAATATCTCTTTGCAAGGTTTTGATTTAAACCAAATTTCTGCATTGCTTTCACAACTGCTACAAAATAAAACATTAGATATTTCTATAAAAATAAGAGACTAAAAATGGATTTGTTATCTATTGCCGAAAGTACAGTAAAAATAGTTTTAATACTAGGATTGCCTTCTTTATTGGTAAGTATGATAATAGGTCTTGTTATATCCATTTTTCAGGCTGTCACACAGGTTAGTGATGCTTCTTTGACATTTGTTCCTAAACTTATTTTCGTATCTTTTTTTATCCTCATTTCTCTCCCTTGGATGGGAGACCATGTCCAAACATATACGAAAGATTTATGGGATTTGATGTTGATTTTTGGTGAAAAATGATAAAAAAACTTTATAATCTGAAAAAGCTTCAAACAGACCAAAAAGTATCACAAAAGCTCCAAATTCTCAATAATGTAAAAAGTATAGATGAAGAAGTAGAATCTATCAAAGATTCTTTGCTTCATACATCGGTTAATAAGTATGGACCTATAAGTGACTTTGCCGTATTGGAAATTCATAAAGCTACAATGAAAGAAAAAATTTATAAACTTGAACTTGAAAAATCAAAACTTTTACAAATCATATCATCTATAGATAAAGAGATAGTGGAGTTACAAAAAGAGAGTGAACAATTCAAATATATTATTACACAAGAAAAAAAGGAAAAAATGAAGAAATTCCTAAAAGAAGAAGACAACAAAGCCGATGAGTATGTACAAAGTAAAATGATAATGTTAACAAAGGAATAAAATGTTGAAAAAAAGTATCTATATAGCACTTTTTATATGTTCTGTATCTCACGCTATTATAGTACAAGATAGCGGTGAGGATAGACAAAAACAAGAAATATTAAGACTAAAGCAAGAGTTGAATGATTTTTATAACCAAAAAGAGGATGAATATCAACAAAGAAAAAAAGAGTTGGAAGAACTACTTATGAAAGTTGAAAAGACTAAACAAGAGATAGAGACTATAAAAAATGCGAATAAAAAAATTTTAGATGATATAAAAGCTGAGGTAACAAGTAAAACATCTTCTATTTACAATACCATGAAACCAAAGAATTCTGCAGAAATTTTTGATAAAATGATAGCAGAAGGTAAAATTCAAGATGTTTTTGATATAATAGTTACACTTAAAACAAAAAACGCAACGGATATACTCAAATTTTTGAGTGTTGAAAATGCTGCAATGATTACAAAAATGATGAAAGATTCTAGCAAACCTAACAATCAGTAAAGGAGATTTGATGGCTGAAGAAGTCGCACAGACAGAAGCACCAAAAAGTGGCGGTGGTAAAGGCTTAATGATAGCATTAATAGTTTTAGTAGTTGTACTACTTATAGCTGTCGGTGTTGGTGGGTATTTTTTATACTCTTCCATGAATAAACCTGAAGATGGAAGTCAACCTAAAGAACAAGTTGAGAAAAAAGAACAGCCTGTAGGTCAGGAGTTTAAAGCAAATATCAACGAACTTGTTTTAAATATTAGTAACTCAAAGGGTAGAGTACAACTTATGAAATTGTCGATAAGTATGGCAAGTTCAAATGAAACTATACAAGCGGTTGTTGAAGGTTATAGAGATGAGATAGTTGATGTGATTATCTCTCAAGTTAGTGCTAGAAACTCTGAAGAGCTTTTGACCGTAGGCGGTAAAGAGCTTCTTAGAGAAGAGTTGTTAGCAGAAATAAATAGAACTATTACCAGTGCTAGTACAAGAGCCGGAAAAACTATTGAGAATCCTATAAATAAAATTTTATTTACGGAATTTGTGTTTAAATAATGGGTATCTTCCTATAATAAAGGGAATAATATGATAGTAGTAGTAAAAAGAACTGATTATAAAAAGTTGGCAGTAAGAGCATTAAGCCTATTAAGTGTAGTAGTTCTTTTTGCTATTTACTATTTTTACATGGGTGACTTTTATAAAGACTTTGGTACTCAACCAAAAGAAGAAATTCAAAATCAAAATCAAGAATTACTAAATAAACAAGAACAAAAAGCAAAAGCTATAGAGACTATCATATATGATGAAGCTATGGTAGCAACATCTTTATTGGGTAACGAAAACATACAAGATATAAAAATACACAATGATAGATTACTTATAGTAGCCAATCCAAAAATTGATTTAGAACCTATTATGATAAGGTATGGTGTTTTGGCATTAGTACAAAATACGAAAAATGATGTAAAAATAGCTGTTGATTTAGCTAGTATAGTCCAAAGTAGGTATATAGAAGATGAAAAATAGAACTTTACTCTCAACTATTTTTATAGTTTTGTTGTTTGCTGGGTGTTCCAACTCACAAAGACAGATCAACTACGATACAAAAAATCTACAAGTCCCGAGGGTAGAAGCACCAAAGTCAGAGAAAAAAGGTTCACTTTATTCAGTTCGTGGCGGGTCACTCTTTTCTGATAAAAAAGATTTACAAATAGGTGATATTATCCAAGTAAATATCGTAGAAGAGCTTAAATCAGATTCAAAAAATACAAGAAATACAAAAAAATCAAATAGTACAAATCTCGGTGCCGGTGTGTTTGCAGGTGTCGGTGATGAACAAGGCTCTATTGTAAAAGCGGCAACTGGACTTAACAAAAATATAGGTCTTGGATTTGAAAGCCAATCAAACAATACGTTTAGCGGTTCTGCTACATCAAAATTTGATGAAAGTTTAGAAACTACAATTTCCGCAGTCATAGAAGAGGTATATCAAAATGGGAATTACCTTATAAAAGGCTCGAGAGAAATTGTTATAGATGGACAAACACAAATGTTATTTTTAAGCGGTATTATACGTCCGTATGATATTACACCTGACAATACGGTGGCTTCAGGACAAGTTGCAAACTTAAAAATTTATTATGATAAAATAGGTGATGAAAGAGACTCTATCAATAAAGGATGGGGTACAAAAATCATAGAAGGCGTATGGCCTTTCTAAGCTAATATTAAGAAATGTAATGTCATAATTGTATTACATATAAAAAAGGAGAGAGCAATGTTAAATTCACTACACGTAGGTCAGAGTGGGTTGAATGCCGCTAGAACTGTGGTTGAAAATACAATGAATAATATTGCCAATGAAAATACTCCCGGATATAAAAAAAGAGTTGTTTCTATAAGCGAGCTTGCTCATGTTGATTCAAGAATATATGGACGTGGGGTAAGTGTTGATGAGAGTTTTCGTATCACTGATCAGTATGTTTTCAATAACCTCCTAAAAGAACAGGCAAAAGAAGCCAACTTAAAAGAACTATCTTCTATGTTAGCAGATGTTGAGTCTGTATTTTTTGAAGGTAGTGAAAGTGGTTTGTCAAATGACCTAAATGGGTTTTTCCAAGCCATAGAAGATTTGAGAGCAAATCCAAATAATGAAATAGCAAGAAATCATCTTTTAAATACATCAAAAATTTTAGTTGATGATATGAAAAACATTTATACCGGTATAGAAGATAAAGCACAAGCTACAAAAAATGAGATATATGAAAATGTAAATAGGATAAATGAGATTTTACAAGATATAGGTTCATTAAATGAACAGATAAATAAACGTCTTGTCCAACCTAATGATTTACTAGATAAAAGAGATCAGTTAGAGTCTGAACTTGCTCAATATATAGATATAGAAGTAGATAGAAGAAACGACTATGAACTAAAAATAGGTGGCATGGTAGCAGTTAGGTACAGTACTAATATTCATAGTTTATCCGTGGTTGAGGAGTATATTCCTCAACAAGATTTTTATACAAACCCTGATAGAACTGATAAAATAAATGCTTCTGTGGGCGATACCGTTACTTATAAATTTGATAATTTAGGTATATCGGTATCTGTTAACCTAGACGGTAGTGAAACTATAGACTTTGGAACAGGTCCTGTAACCATTGATGATACAAATTATATACGTGCTTTAGCATACAAAATAAACTCTATGGAAGAATTACAAGGTAATATTAGGGCATATAACGGTATAGATACTGAATATATGGATGTAAATACTCTTTTAAATGATACGTCAGCTGATAACTTTTTGATGATAAAAGCTGTAGTAAATGGAGAAGAAGGGAAATTTAGCGGAAGGGTTATTGTTACTGACCCATCAGGCAATCCTTCAGAGGTTGGCATCAATACAACAAGAAGTATAAAGGCTTCAGATGATATACATCTTGAAATATTTGATAAGGAACTAACAATATCAAGCGGTAGTCTAAAAGCGATGACTGATAATTTAACTACAAATTCAGGTAATAACAAATTTGCAGACTACAAAGATATGTTAGATAGCTTCGCTGCTACATTGGTGGATGTAACATCAAGTTTTCTTAGAGATGCTAGTGGTAGTTATACATTTGGACAAAAAGCTGTTGATTTAACTAATACATCGACACTTACAATAAAAGATGTTGGATTATTTACCGGTTCAAACGTAAGAAGTCTTGCATTTAATAAAGATGCCGTTACAGGTCTTACACAAGAAAAATTAGATTACCTAGCACAAATTCAATGGAAAACTGATATAAGATTTGACGGTAAAGCTCAAGATGGAAATACCGGTGTGGGTACTTCGTTTTCAAAGTTTTATCAGACAATACAAGTTAGGGTTTCCGGAGATAAAGAGGGTGTGGATTTTATGTACAAAACACAACAAGCAGTAAGTGAGTCACTAAAAAGTAGTTATGACCAACTAACAAAAGTTGATAAAGATGAGGAGATGATAAATCTAATCAAATTTCAAGCTGCTTATGAGGCAAATGCAAAAATAATAACTACCGTTGATGAGATGATACAAACTATTCTTGGATTAAAAAGATAATAAAGGAGGTGTGACATGGCTACAGGTATATTAGGATTAGGTACTAGCGGTTCGGCAGGACTAAGTCAAGAACTTATCGATAAACTAAAAGATGCAGAAAAAAAAGCCAAAGTTGAGCCTATTGAAACAAAACTTGAAACATGGGATAAAGAGCTTGAAAAATTCGGTGAAATAGAAGCGAAAATTAATGAACTTTTTGCTTCGGTTAAAACTCTTGATTTATTTAATAGTACGGGAACCAATGCTTTTGAACAAATAGTTGCAAATACAAGCGGTACAAGTGCTATGTTTGAAGCTGTTGATACATCATTGTTAACAGAGGGTACAACAACTATAGATGTAACACAACTTGCAAAAAGAGATGTGTATCAAACTGGTACTTTTGCAAGTGCATCTGCTACCATTTCATCTGATACGAATGATAAAATATCTATCTCGGTGGGCGGTGCAACGGCTGTCGAATTTTCTTTAAACCAAAGTTATACGGATCTAGCAAAAGCAATCAATGATACAGCAGGATTAAGTGCAAATATAGAAAAAGTTGGTGATAGTAGTTATAGAATAATTATAAAAAGTACAGATTCAGGAACTGCAAATGCACTTACAATAACTCCAATCGGTACGGATTTATTAGGATTATCAACACCTGCTAATCATGTCCAGACTGCACAAAATATGAAAGCCACAGTAGATGGAGTTGGCTATGACGTATCATCAAATACAATAACTATACAAAGTGGGCTTAACGTAACAGCCGTAGCATTAGGAACATCAACCATAAATATAGAAAAAGATAATACTGCAATAGCTCCGGCATTACAAGAATTTGTCACAAAATACAACGAACTTGTAGATATGGTTGACGGTGAACTTTTTAATGCAGATACACCTTTGAAAGATTTGTCAAGTATGAGGATGATTTTAAGCACTATAAAAGATACGTTCTTTGGAGGATATGGTGCAAGTGGAGATTTGAGGGTATTTAATTATGGGTTTGAGCTTGATAAAACAGGTAAAATGTCTATAGATAGCAAAAAGTTAGGAGATGCAGTACTGAATAACTTGGATGATTTAAAATCACTGTTTATCGGAACAGCCGAAAATAAAGGTCTTGGTACTTTACTAAAAGAGAAAATAGATGAAATGAAATTTAGTGATGGTCTTTTAAGTCTTTACGGTGACGGTATGACAAAAAGAAAAGAGACTTTAGAAGCTGATAAAACAAAAGCAACCGAGCAAATAGATGCTAGATATTTACAACTTGCTCAACAATTTGCCGCATATACGGCTATTATTTCACAAATGGAAAATTCATTTAGCGGATTAAAAATGATGATTCAGCAGTCAACATCAGGTAACTGATAAACTTTGAATTTGTTATTTAGATTTTTTATGGTAAAATAAACTTCAATGAAAACGATAGGGATAAAAAATGGGAATAGATGCTTATAATCAACAAAATGCTATGACTGATGATCCGTATATGTTGATTTTGAAGTTGTATGAAGGATTACTTAAATATCTATCTTTTGCTAAAAGTGCTATAGAAGAGGGTGATATTGAAAAAAAATTCAAATACATCAACAAATCAATAGCAATATTTGATGAGCTTAGAAATGTTCTTGATTATGACGGTGGAGATGTGGCTTATTACTTGGATGGATTATATTTATATCAAATTGAAACTTTATTTGGTGCAGGGATTAATAACAACTTAACTGCAATAGATCAGGTTATGAAAGTTGTAAAAGGTCTTATTGAAGCATGGAAAGAAGAAACAGGTCTATAAAAGCTCTGAATGAGCTTGTTTATATCGACTCGCTAGACGATGAAGAAAGGGCAATAGGTCTTTCTTCTTGGACTAAAGAGTATCTTATAGATAAAGATATATCTGACTTTGACCTTGAAAAAAGTGATTTAGAAAGACTCTCTGAATTGGTTTATAAAAACCTTCAGTTCTTAAAAAAACATAAATACGACATTGCAGAAGCTATGAACGATACCCAAAAAATCAAACAATTTATTAAATCAAAACATTAAATATCATTAAATTCAACTAAATGCTTTCTATACCAAAGGGGTATAAAACTTTTTTGCAATTTATCGTTTAATCTCTCTTTGATTGCTACACTTTCAAAAAAACTTCTCCATAGCTTTTGATATTCTAGTTCACTATCGCTATATGTCAAATCATCTATACTGGCTACATTTTCTATTTTAACTATTTGATTTACATATACAAGGGCAATAGACCGTTGCTTGTCATATATTACGAAGTCTTGATATTTATATCTACTCACAAAATGTTGTGCTAGTAGTGGCAAGATATTGTACTTTGGCTCAATTACTGCAAACATCTCCTTTGTGGCTAACTCTTTAAATCGTATAAAGCCTTTGTATTTATGAGCCATTTTAAATAACTCTCTTTGAATAGAATCTATAAAATATACATCTTGATTTGATATATTTAAAAGATTACTTTGCTGTTTAAATCCACCGATAATATAATTCAACAAATACATTTCATACTCTTTGGTATCACATAAAAAAGTATGTTGTATTTTTTGTAAGAATATTTTTTCAAATTTATTTTCCAAGCCGGCATATACTCTTTTTGCTATCTCTTCATCGCTTTGGATATAATAAACCTCATCAAATATTTGTGGACTATACTCTTTTACTATTTGTTGTGGAAATATTTTTGATGTATAGACCATATATACAATATTAAAAAACCCCACTATGCTACCGTCATAAACAAATACTTTCAAAATAACACCCCTTGATAATATTTTGCATATTTTAAAGAATAATCTACCAAAAGATGGTGTATTTTGTCTGCATACAGAGGGATATCACTTGCCCTTTTATTTGCAATAATAAAATATTTTGCCCTTTTAATAGATATTTTCATATTCTTTAAATCATCCAAACCAAGTCTTTTAAATCTTCTGGCTTTTACTATCTTATCAACGGTACTTTTCCCAAAACCAGGTATTCTTATGAGCATAAACGGGTCGGCTTTGTTTATATCTATAGGGAAAAGATGTAAGTTATTCAAAGCCCAAAAAGCTTTTGGATCAAGTTTTTCATCTAAAAAACTGTTTTCTTCATTTACTATCTCATCATAATTAAATCCATAAAATCGCATAAGCCAATCTGCTTGATAGAGTCTATGTTCTCGCAGTAATGGAGGTTTGGTCTCTATGGATGGAAGATTTCTTGTATTGTTTACCGGAATATAAGCACTAAAATAAACCCTCTTAAGGAGTGATTGCTTATATAAATGGTTGCTAAGTCGTAATATCTCAAAATCACTCTCAGGTGTTGCACCTATGATAAGTTGCGTACTCATAGATATGGGTTTTGATTTTTCTTGTAGTGTAATATTTCTAGCCACTTGCATAGGCTGTAAAAGGGTAGTAAAGCTTTTTTGTGGAGCTAGAAGTTCCAAAGACTTTTTTGATGGTAATTCGATATTTGAACTTACTCTATTTGCAAGGGATGTGGCTTTTTGTATATAGTAAGGGTCGCTGTTTGGGATAAGTTTAAGATGTATATACCCTCCAAATCCATACTCAAACCTCAAAATCTCTAATGTTTTAATAAGGAGTTCCATAGTGTGATTTTCACTTTTTATTATACCGCTACTTAAAAAAAGCCCTTCTATATAGTTGCGTTTATAGAAGTTTATAGTTAATTGGGCTAATTCTTTTGGTGTGAAGGAGGCACGTTTAATATCATTGGATACTCTATTTATGCAGTAAGAACAATCATATATACAATAATTGGTAAATAAAACTTTAAGCAAGGATATACATCTTCCATCACTACTGAAAGTATGACATATCCCGCCCAAAGAGCAGTTTCCTACGGTAGAACCGGTAAATCCACCGTCACTACCACTACTTGAACAACTAACATCGTATTTAGCACTATCGCTTAGTATTGTTAACTTATCTTCTATTTTCATAGAAGAATTTTAACAAAAATATTTTTCCTACTTTATAAATATTGCAAAATGCAATATTTTTATTATTCTTTGATACAGATTTCTTTGTTTAATGCTGCTTTTATACTTTTATATGCAACAAATAACACTACAAAAGCCGTAATAAATACCAAGATTTGACCCAAATAAAAACTCATCAAAGAGTGTGTAAGTTCATATTTCAAAATAGTTGCCAAAGTAATAGCGGCTAAAGGGAAAGTGTATGCCCACCAAGTAATGGCAAAAGATACTCTTGCAAACTCTTTTATCATAAAACCAAGCAATAAAGTAAAAAACAAACCTATATCATATATAAAGTATCCAAATAAATCAAGACTAAACGTTCCGCCGTTTAGTAAAGCCATTATTTTGACATACGCCAAGAAACCGACTCCCGCAGGTGCTATAAAGATAAATAGCGTAGGCAAGAATTTTGCAGGTAACTGGTGGTGGAATATTATTCTATTTAATATAATAGTAAAAAGTACAAGCCAAAAGAAGATACCTATTGAAAAGAAAAATATAGATGTTTCTAATCCTGCGTAATTAACTCCCATTATCGGAACGATTACATTTCCCACTATAGGAATAAACCAAGCAGGATTTGAATGTTCGATTGCCAAGTTATTTACAATCCAAAATCTTATTACGTATAATGTAAAGAATAGATGTAAACTAGCTCCTAAATACCATAAACCTTGCGATACGTCTTTATTAATTTCCGCAAATGCTATTGAAATAAGTAATAAACATATTGAAAAAGCAGGGAAAAAATTTAACCTTATGGGATGATTAAACTCATTTATAACAGCTTGTTTATATTTAAAAAACTTTATTATGTACAATGTACTAAACAATATAAAAATACCGACACCTACAAATACTCCGATAACCGACAATATATGTGGATAACCAAAAGCGTGTGAAGCTTTTTGTAAAACGATTACAAGTCCCATAATGCCCATTACTACGGCAAACAAAGGCATTGGGAAATGTGCTAACCTTGAGTCTTGATGACCTTCCATTTGAACTCCTATTAAATATTTATGTAATTATAGTTAAATATTTCTTATAACTATTATAAATATTCCTTAATATATGCTACAATTAAGGAAAATGTAATTATAATTATAAAAGATTATATCTAGGAGGAGTTTATGTCGAACGAGACAAATGATTTAGAGGTGTCGTCACCTTATAGAATCAAAAGATATTATATGTACACTTTGGCTACTATTATAGCTATAGTGACTCCGTTTATAAGGATAAATGAAAATCATATATTCTTATTATCTTTTGATAAGAAACAGTTACATCTATTTGGAATTGCTTTTGATATGCAAGAGCTTTATATGATGCCGTTTTTATTGATGCTTTTATTCTTAGGGATATTTGCAGTTACTGCTATCGGAGGTCGTGCTTGGTGTGGTTGGGCCTGTCCGCAAACAGTATTTAGGGTTATCTATAGGGATTTTATCGAGGGTAAGCTTTTAGGTCTTAGAAGAATTAAAAATAAACAAAAAGAGCCTGATTGGTCAAAACCTGAAAATGTATCAAAAAGAATTGTTGCGATACTTATATGGTCAGCTTTAGCTATTTTAGCTGCTTCAAACTTTATGTGGTATTTTGTTCCGCCTGAAGATTTCTTTGAATATATCACAAACCCTACGGAGCATATGTTCTTAATAGGTTTCGTGCTTGCACTTGCAGCTTTCTTGGTATATGACGTAGTGATGCTAAAAGAAGATTTTTGTGTATATATCTGTCCATATTCAAGAGTTCAATCGGTATTGTACGATGATAACACTCTTCAAGCTATTTACAGCACAAAAAGAGGTGGTCAAATATATGATGCACAAAAAAATAAAATAGTATTCAAACAAAAAGATTT
>DISL01000093.1 GCA_002421845.1 Epsilonproteobacteria bacterium UBA6211
AAATAGTATTCAAACAAAAAGATTTAACTGAACCTTCAAACGAGTGTACTACTTGTGAAAGTTGTGTTACGGTATGTCCTACTCATATAGATATTAGAAAAGGGATGCAATTAGAGTGTATCAACTGTTTAGAGTGTGTAGATGCTTGTACGACGGTAATGGGTAAACTAGGCAAACCTTCTTTAGTACAATGGACTAGTACTAATGCTATAGAAAAAGGTCAAGAAACGAAAGTAGTTAGAAAAAATACTATTATGTACGGTGTTGCTCTTGTTCTAATAGTCGGTATGTTGTTTGTTATGGGTGGAAAAAAAGAGTATATGTTACTTAATATAAATAAAACTACTCAACTTTATATTATAGATGAAGAAAAAGGTAAAGTTAGCAATAACTTCTTGTTCTTATTCCAAAATACAGAACCTAATAGTCATCAATATAATTTAGAAGTAATAGGTGAATATGCTGGGAAAATTCAAATAGAGAGATTTGAGCCGTTTGATTTAAGTCCGAAAAAACTTGCTAAAAAAGTTGTTATATTATCTACTACTGAAAGATTAGTTGATGATATTTCAAAAGATACGCCGATAACTGTTCAAATAAGAGCTTATTCTACAACTGAACCGGAACGTGTTTCGGTTGTAAGAGAAGCTGTATTTATCTATCCAAGAGCGGATAAACTAAAATAGTCAAGGCTTTAGCTTTGACTATTTGGGGGAGGGTAAAATTTTACCTTTTACCTTTTCCTTTTTACCTATTCTTTAATACTCCACTTTATAACTTCATCTGCATACATAGGCACTACGGTTTCCGCATCATTCTTATAGCTACTAGGTACTCTAAAATCAGTTTTTTCTAGTGTAATTGTTTTTGACGGAGGATTTATACCGTAAATATTAATTGCATTATCACTTACGAATTTTTGAAGATTATCAAGGCAATTATGCTTTTCGAAAAGCTCTGTCAACACTTGCAATGCTATAGGAGCAGTAAAAACACCGGCAGCACATCCGCAAGATTCTTTTTTATGTTTAGGATGAGGTGCACTATCGCTACCGAAACATACTTTTGGATTTGCACCCAAAGCAACGTTTAGTAATGCAGCTCTATCTTCATATCTTTTTGCTATAGGCTTACAGAATAAGTGAGGTTTTAACATCCCACCGGCAACGTCATCTAGTGTAATCAAAAGGTGGTGTAATGTAATCGTAGCATATAGATTAGGATACTTATCAAGCATTTCAACGGCAGATGCGGTAGTAATATGTTCCATAATAATTTTTAGATTCGGAAAAGATGAAGCGATAGATTCATATATAGGCATAAACTCAGCTTCTCTATCCATCACAAACCCGTTTGTCTCACCGTGAATACATAGTATAATACCCAAATCACTCATAGCTTGTAACGTAGGTCTTAGGGTATCTATGTCCATAGAACTCACCCCTGTTTCACTATTTGTAGTTATCCCCGCAGGATAAAGCTTAATAGCCGTAATCTCATCTTTTACGCTCTCTAGGAACTCTTTTGAATAGTTTTGAAAAAACAAAGTCATATACGGTTCAAAGGTGTCTTTACCGCAAGCTTGTTTTATTCTATTTTTATATGCCGTAACAGCCTCTTTTGTCGTTACCGGAGGAACAAGGTTAGGCATTATTATTGCACCGCTGAAAGTATTACTTGTAAGAGGACCTACAAGATTTAACATATCATTATCTCTCAAATGCAAATGCATATCAAGAGGTGTTTTAATACTAAATATTTTGCTCATTACTATCGTCATCCTTTTGTTGAATTGGTAATTCCACTATAAAGTTTGCACCTCTAAATGACTTACCGTTATATACTATATCCTCATTTTGGATATATAAATTACCTTTAAAACTTCCCTTAACAATTTGAGTACTCATATAAAGTCCAAGACCTGTACCCATTGACTTGTGTTTTGTAGTGAAATAAGGGTCAAAGATTTTCTCCATAATCTCTTCATCGACTCCACCGGCATTATCATGAATAGATATTTGTATGCAATCAGGTGAAGTTTTTAGTTTAATATGGACATATCTATCATCTTTATTACGAGCAACTAAAGCCTCTTTTGCATTTGAGAGAATATTTAGTACAACCTGTGATAACTCTGTAGGATAACCTCTATACCCAATATGTTCCATTTCAAAGTCTATTTCTACGAGATTATTTTGGTAACTTGCTTTTATGATATTATAAGTGTTTTGGATTACCTCGTCAATATAAAAATCCTCTATTATTTTGTCTTTTTTAAAGAAATTCCTAAAATCATCTATAGTTTTTGATAGGAAGTTGGCACTTTTTATAATATCATCGGCAGTTTTTTCTATATCGTCATTTTCCATAATGTCATATTCTTTTTTGAGTTTAAGCCCTGTTATAGAAGTAGTAATAGCACTTAGAGGTTGTCTCCATTGATGAGCTATATTTCCTATCATCTCGCCAAGTGCAGCTAGACGTGATTGTTGTTGTAGCATTAAATCTTTTTTCTTACTCTCTTTTATCTCTGATTTTAACGCTTCGGTTATCTCAACTTCATGAGTAATATCATCCAATGTTACAATAAAAATATCTTTACCGTAGTAAGAAAACGGGTTTACGTTGATTTTATAATGGTGCAATTTAGCGTTAAATTCTATTGCACATTTTGACTTCATATTTTTGTTTTTTGCAATATATTCAAGCCAAGTGAGTTCTTCTACATATTTGGAAAATATATAATTGCTATCCCCAATATCAACAAAATAGTCACATATACACTTTTGTTCTTTAAGAAAGTTTTCTAAAGTCTCTTTTTGTGAAATAATATTAAACGTAGCTTTATTCGCATCAATCAATGCCTTGCCGTCACTTAAGATAACAAGATTTGATTGTGAATCAAGAATATTTCTATTTAGATTTTTTTCTTCGGTAATTATTTGTATTTGTTCATTTAATTTGGAGTTTAGTTTACTCTCATGTTCCAAATTTATTTTTATAATTTTTGATTTTTCATGGCTTCTTAGTAAAAATAGGAAAATCAAAATAGAAAGTATCAAAACTATAATAAAAAGTATTAATATGAATTTAAAAGCTTGAATATCGGCTTTTTCTATATCGGCAACTTTTTTAAATAGTACAAAATACCCTAATGTCTCTCCATCTATACCTTTTATTTTTTCATAAGTAACCAGTATATCATCTATTATTCTATAATCTGTTATATCCAATATATTTGCAATACCGATTCTTTGTAAAAAGGAGACGTAATATGGACTGTTCTCTAAATTTGCGAGATAGTAACCATCAATAAATTGTTTGGTAATATTATGTGTAAGTTGTTTTTCGAATTTCTTGTCGGTTAGTACTACAGAATCTAATTTATCCAATTCCAGTTTTTTGGATATGGAGTTGAAATGGGTAATAATTTCGATAACACCTATAAATTCATCTTTATCAAATATTGGAACCATACTTTTAAATGTCATAGAAAAGATACCGACACTGATAGAACTTTTTAATTGTTTTGTAGATATGAGCTCTCTTAAATCTGCTCTTATATCGTATAAATTGTCACCTTTTTTGTCTGTCCAACTTCTGTATAAGCTATTGCCTTTTATATCTATAACTTGTATCCATACATTTTTATAGTCGGTTAATTTTTTTAGGTCTTCACTGATTTTTTTTAGAACCAAATCGTCAAAAATTTCATTTTTTACTGCTTTAACAATATTTGAGTTTTGAGAAAGTGTGAGGGCTATTGCTAAAGTGGAGCTTTGTTTGTCGGATATTAAGTTTTTTACACGTTCTTTTAGAGATTGTGAGATTATAGTGTATTTTTCATTCTCTATAGTCTCGAACTGTTGCTTTATCTCAGAAAATACAAAAGATAAAACAACAGCTGATATTAAAAAAATACCAAAAACCGTATTTTTAATTTTCATCGTTTAAACTGCTTATTATACAGCTTCTTCGTTTTCTTCACCGGTTCTTATTCTTATACTCTTCTCAACATCATAAACAAATATTTTACCGTCACCGATTTTACCTGTTTTAGCTGCTTCAAGTATAGCTTTTATGGCATTATCTACCATATCATCATTTACTACTATTTCAATTTTTATTTTAGGTAAGAAATCCACAACATACTCAGCTCCACGGTAAAGCTCACTATGCCCTTGCTGTCTTCCGTAACCTTTAACATCACTTACCGTCATACCGCTTATGCCGGTATTGGTAAGAGCTTCTTTTACATCATCTAATTTGAATGGTTTGATTATAGCTTCTATTTTTTTCATTTATAACTCCTAGTACGCTCGTTTAAACTCAGGATAACTTTCAAGTCCACACTCATCTACATCAAGACCTTGTGTTTGAACATCATCACTAGCACGAAGTGGCATTAATTTATTTATTACATATAATACTATATATGAGCTTACAAAAGCAAATATTCCTATCACGATTATACCTTTTATTTGCCCCAACAGTGTAATATCATCACCGTTACTTGCAAAAATACCTACAGCCAATGTTCCCCATATACCGTTTACTAAGTGAACCGACAATGCACCTACCGGGTCATCAAGTCTAAGTTTATCAAAAAACGGTACGGCAAACACGACCAAAGCACCGCCTATTGCCCCTATGATTATAGGTTGGTAGATATTATATAAGTCAGGACCGGCTGTTATTGCCACAAGTCCACCTAAAGCACCGTTTAGAATCATAGTAATATCAAACTTTTTATATTTGATGTACATCATAATACCTACTACAATAGCACCTGCAAGTCCAGCCGTATTGGTATTTAATATTGTAAGTGCTACTGCATCAGCCCCTTCTTTTGAAGCTATGCTTCCTACGCTTCCGCCGTTGAAACCGAACCATCCAATCCATAGTAAAAACGCACCCAAAGTAACCAGTGGTATATTTGAAGCAGGTATTACTTTGATACCGTGATCCGTGTATCTCCCTTTTCTAGCTCCTATTATCATAATAGCTGCCAAAAGTGCCCATCCGCCAGTAGAGTGAATGACTGTAGAACCTGCAAGGTCATACATACTAAGTTCCAGGAAAGTACCCTCTAGCATATTTGCACCCCACGTCCAGTTTACTGCCATAGGATACAATACTGAAGCCATAATTACCGTAAATAGCGTAAGTGGTATTAATCTAGTTCTTTCACTTATTCCACCACTCATAATATTGATAACTTTCCCTACAAAAGCTATCTGAAAAAGTAATACGGCATATTTACTTACACCTTCGTTTACACTATCGCCAAAACCACTAAGTCCACTAAAAAATGCCACGTTGTAACCTATAAGCAAAAAGCACATAGATGCAATAGCATAAATCATTGTGTTTGTCATTAAAACAGTAGAAACGTTTTTCGTTCTTACTATCCCTGCTTCAAGCATTGCAAAGCCTGGAACCATAAAGATAATAAGAGTCAAAGCAAATATCACATAAAGTGTATCTACGATGTAGAGCATTTCATTTTCCATTTGTAACTCCTTAATAAAATTATATTTGTAATCATACCTTAATTTATAATATTTAAATATGATTTTTTGTACAATATATATACAGTTCAATGTATAAGGATTAATTATGCCAAGTGGTGACTTTATAGCACATTCACAAATATCAAAAGAGATACTAAATTCAGCAAATTTACTAAAGACCCTGAAAATAAATGTTTTAATACGCGGAGATATAGGGACGGGTAAAAAAACATTAGCAAAAACAATAGCACCAAACAGTCTTATTATAGATGCAAAAGAGTTACAATATGAAATATCTCAAAATGCTTTTTCAACCGAATATGAAACTATTATAATAGACCATATTGAGAATATTACTAATGTAGATATGATTCTCAACTGGTTTTCAAACTGTGGATTGAGAATAATTGCAACCACTAGACAAAGTGAACTAAGCCCGAAATTGGAAGATTTCTTTGCCATTAAGACATTTATTCCTCCTCTTGAAGAGAGAAAAGAGGACATAAAACCGTTGGCAAATAAATTTGCTCTCGAAGCAAGTCAAGTTTTGGGTGACGGAAAAACAAAACCTCAAAAACTCATCATAAATACTACTCAAAATGGGTATTCACTTAGACAATCTGTATTTTTTAGTTATCTATTCGAATCTATCAACGAAGGTGAAATAATGATGCTTTTGGAGAAATTGATGTTTGAAAGATTACAAGGGGAGAATAACTACAGAGATCTTTTATATCTTTTTGAAACTCCTTTGCTTAGGGCATCTCAAAAGAAATATAAAAGTCAACTTCAAATGGCAAAACATTTAGGCTTAAATAGAGTAACTCTTAGAAAAAAACTAGAGTTAAACGATATATAATTCCTATAGGCTTTGCCTACGTCGGTGCATAAATGCACATCGACTTCGGTTTCGAGCCTGAAAACGATAAGCAGTTATCGTTTCCTATAGGCTCTCAGGTTTTCCGAAGTGATAGCCTTGGGAGCAATCCACTTCAAATTCCGCAACTTTTTGATATACGCCTTCACTGCTAACAAACTCTGCTACAGTTGTAAGACCTAGTTTTTTACAAAATGCAATTATGGTTTGTACTATAATTTGTACATTGCTATTCACATCTATATTTTTGATTAGACTACCGTCTATTTTTACGAAATCAACATCAAGTTCTAGTAGAATATTAAAGTTTGAGTATCCGGCACCAAAATCATCAATTCCAACTTGACAGCCATATTGTCTAACTTTTTGTATAAACTCTTGTACCAAAAGAAAATCGGCTATACTTTCAGATTCTAGTATTTCAAAACTTAGGTTGCTTGAAATATCTTTATTGTCTTCTAATAAATTAATAACGGTATCGACCGTCTCTTTTGAAGATATATCGTCAAATGATATATTCATACTTACTTTGATGCCCTTTTGACGTATCACGTTTATACACTCTTTAATCATATATTTTGTAATCTCAGGGTATAACTTGGCTTTTTTTGATATTGTTAAGAATTCTATAGGAGGCACTGCCTTGCCGTCCTCATCGATAAATCTTATTAAAGCTTCGTACTTTATGATTTGACCGTTTTGATTATCAACTATAGGTTGGAAAAAAGCTCTAAATTTGTCATTAAATATACCGTGTTTAATCTTTTTAATCCATTTTAGATTATCTTCAAAATTCTTCTTGATATTTAAAGATTCATCATAAATCATTATAGATTTTAGTTTTTCTCTTGCATAGTATAAAACCCTTTGGGCATGTTTGTAAGCATCGCTATACTCACTTTTTGCTATACCCATAGTGATATTCAAATCTATTTTATTGTCATCAACAATAATATCTTCAGCTTCTATTGTAGTAATAAAATCTTTGCATTGCTGGAAAAACAAATCTATATCGTATTTTGTATCTCTTGTAACAATGGCAAACTTATCTGCTTCTACTCTATATACTTTAAAATCATCGCTTGGGAAATGTTCTTTTATTTTATCGGCAAATGCAATAAGAAGTTTATCTCCCATATCTTCACCCAAAAGGTCGTTTATAGTGGAAAATTGATCTATATTTATAAGAGCCAAAACATCATCAGGTGTCTCTTCAAGGTCTTTTTTCAGTTTATTTCTATTTGGCAATTTGGTAAGGTCATCTTTATACAAATCTTGAAGTTCATGATACAACAAAGACTTACTCATCATAGAGATAAGTTTATT
>DISL01000003.1 GCA_002421845.1 Epsilonproteobacteria bacterium UBA6211
ACGTACTTCAAGGAAATATGGAACCTTGCAGACTATATGACAAAACCGCAACTACGCAATGTGTAGAAGGTATCCAAAAGATAATGAATGGCGAAGGTCATATTTTCAACCTTGGACATGGTATTTTACCTGATGTACCTGTAGAAAATGCTATTCACTTCGTAAAAGAGTGCCAAAGGGTAAGTAAAAAATAGTGTCACGATTTTTCGTGACCTATCAAATAGTATCCATATCTACGCTACTACACATATTTTGCACTTGATATATTGCATTTAAAAGGGCTTTGGGACTTTTACTTCTAAGAAGTATTTGGTATCTGTATTTATTTGCCACTTTAAAAACGCCCTCTTCCCCAAAACCAATCACCTGAACATCATCCTTATTAGAAAAAAGGATATTTGCACACTCTTGCATATCCTTTGAAGCTATTTTGTGATTTGCATTGGCAAATGATAGTTTAGCGAGTTTCATAAAAGGCGGATAAAGCTCTTTTCTATATTCCAACTCATCGTTTAAAAATATTTGATAATCACCAAACAAATAATTCTCAAAAAACTCTTTGTTTTTTGTTTGAATAAGGACTTCACCAAACCCTTTTCTACCGCTTCTTCCTGCAATCTGCAATAACAACGACAAAGCATTTTCCCTGGAGCGGTAGTTGTTTGATGACAAAATAGAATCTATCCCCAAGATAACCGCTAGTTTAACGTTGTGATAGTCATGCCCTTTGCTAAGCATTTGCGTACCGACTAGAATATCGATTTTTTCATCATTAAAATCGCTCAAAACAGCTTTTAATTTGGACTCGCTATTTATCTCATCCCTATCAAACCTAGCTATTTGTCTATCCGTAAAAATATTCTTTAACTCTTGCTCAACTTCTGCGGTTCCAAGTCTAAAGTTCTTTACGATACCGGTCTTACATGATGGGCAAGTTTCAGGTATCATTTGCGTATAACCGCAATAATGGCATTTAAGAGCTTTTAAGTTTTTATGTAAGCTCATACTTACGCTACAATAAGGACACTCTACCGCCTTACCGCACGTATCGCATATTTGATACTTGAAATTTGCCCTTGTAGGCAAGAATACTATAACTTGATTGTTATTACTTATAGTATTTTTTATTTTCTCCACTATTAGATTACTAAGCCCTAGCCTATTTTCATCAAATACAAACTCTTTTTTGGTTTCAAAGTAAGTTTGAGATAGCCTATAATAAGGGACTTTTGAATATGTGATAATAGAAGGGGTAGCACTTCCTAGTACAACACCTATGTCGAACTTAGACCCGGCAAATATACTCAAATCTTTTGCATTGTATTTGGGGCTTTGGTCACTTTTATATGAGTCGTCATGCTCCTCATCCACTATAATCCGACCCAGGTTATGATAAGGCAAAAAGAGTGCAGACCTTGCCCCTGCTATGATTTTGATAGTTCCGTCCAAAAGTCCATCGATAATCTCTGTTTTTTTCTTTTTTGTGACCTTTGAGTGCCAAATAGCTACGGTATTACCGAAAACCGCCTTTAATCTTTTTTCCATTTGAGGAGTAAGAGAAATTTCAGGCATCATTAGTAGTGACTGTTTATTTTCAAGTAAAGCATCTTTGATTAGCTTAATATAAATCTCCGTCTTGCCGCTACCCGTATCGGCAAACAACAATGAAACTTTATTGCTTTTTATAAATTCATAGGCATTTTGTTGAGATGCAGAGAGTGTAATTTCATCTTTGATATCATGTGTATTATTTCCGTAAGTAATATTTTTATCAAAAGGGACAAACATCCCACAACAAAGCCCCACATGAGATACGTAATAACTAGAACAAAACTTTGCTAGTTCCATCATATTTGCAGATAAATAATTGGGTGTCGTATTCAAAATATCACTACATACAAAAGACGGCTTATCCACCTCCTTAAGAACAACTGCTAGATTTGATTTGGTACGATTACGCAACTTAACCTCTACGATATCACCTATAGATAACTTATCGGCAAATTGATATGTCAAAGGTTGTAGATTACTACCCATTATTGAAACTTCATAATAAAACATATTCATTGCGTTAATTCTTTACATAGGGCAATATTATAATCACAATCAAATAAACCGTTAGAAGAGTCATATACAAAATCTATAGATTCGTTATTGGATATAAATGCTCTGTAAATATTTGAAGAATATTTCACCCAAACTCCACCCCTCACATCGGTCATATCCGATGATAAAATAGGATAATCCAAGACAAAGTTAAAAAGTTGTTTGTTTTTGGTGTTTATACTAGCTTCATCCAAAAAGTTGATAACGGTATCGTCACCGCTTAATGCCAGTTTTTGTTTGACATTGGATATTGAATACCTAATAAGAGCTACATCTGATTTAATTTTTGTTTTGATTGATAATCTATTTGTATCATTCAATTTTATAAGTGCCACGGAAGAAATAATCGAAATAATCAAAATAGCGAAAACTATTTCTAAAATACCGAATGCCTTCATACTTTTGGTAATTTTGCGGATATTTTACTTACTTCCGTTTTTAGAGCCAAACACTCTTGAGATTTTCTTACATACGCAGCTAGCAAATCTTTTACATCAATATTTACGCCTTTTTGTAAAAACATCGTCATCTCTTTGTCCAGCTCATCATCAACCTCAAAATGATATGCCAAGTTATCAATATAAAATACTATCTTTTTTTTCACTTATTGCCTTTGAAATTGCTAACGCTCTATCTATATTCAATAACATATCCTCATTGTTTCTAAGCAATTCATCATTGATATCCTTCAATTTTTCAAGCTGCACTTTAAGGGCTTGATTCTCAAATTTGAGTTCTTCATATTCTTGTAATAGTTTATCGACTTGCTTATTTAATGTTTCTATCATTTCCATAATGATATTTTACCAAAAAAAGTTAAATAGTAGGTATATTTATAGTAAACTTTGCTCCATTTTTTGTATTTGTCACTTTTATTTCACCGTTATGGTGTTTATAAACTATCTCTTTACACATATAAAGGCTAACGCCTACACCTTGTTTTTTGTGTTTGGTGGTAAAATATGGGTCAAAGATCTTTTCTATATACTCATCTTGTATCCCTCCGGCATTATCTTCTGTAACTATATAAATATTATTGCTATCCTTAAATGATGATATATGTATCTCTTTATTGAAAATATTTTTTTTATCTTCAAATGCTTCTATAGAGTTGTTTACTAGATTTAATATCACTTGAAAAAGCTCATTTTGATAACCGTATATAATAATGTCATCTTCTAAAGTCAACAACAAATCTATAGATTTTTCGATCAATAAAACGGATATGATGCTTTCTAATTTTTCTATAGTCTCCTTTAGGTTAAAATAGATTTTATTTTCTTTATGTTCTTCAATAAAAAATTTTCTAAAATCATCTATTGTAGAAGATAATTTTTGAGTTTGAGACATGATAACGTCTAAAGAATTTAATAGTTCATCATCTTTTAGTGAGCCGAACTGTTTCTGTATTCTTATGCTTGATGCAGTTGTGCTTATGGCACTAAGAGGTTGTCTCCAATGGTGTGCTATATTGCTTAACATTTCACCCATTTGTACAAATTTAGCTTTATCATACAATTCTTTCTCTTTTTTGCTATTTTTATCAACCTCTTCTTGAATTCTTATTTCAAGCTGACTATTTAATTTTTCCAAGTCGCCTATACTATTCAAAACTGCTTGTTGCATTTCATTAAATTCATCTGCAAGAATTTTAAATTCATCGTTTGTATTCAACTCTATAGCAGTATCATACTTTTTAGTTTTCCTTGCGTTTGCAATCATTCTCTTTAATTTTTTTAGATTATTGATTACAAATCTATCTATGGCTATTTTAAAAACAATACTTACGAAAATCAATACAATAGTAAATTGTATAAATTGATTTATAAGGTTATCTATCAGTTTCAATTCTATTTCATGCTTATCATACAAAATCTCTATATTTGCTATATGTTCGTTCATAAAATTGACTTCAAATGATTCTTTATGTATGTTTAAACCTGTATTGTCGCTATAAACTGCTTTTGCTATTAGCATACCGTCTATATCATTAACGGTTATTGATGCTATATATGGATCTTGTACTTCTATTTTTATAATATCCTCTACAACATCATAATATAAATTCCATATAGGTGAAGATACGGCGAGCGTAAGTCGTTGCTTTAATAATTGTGTTTTTAGTTCTAGTTCTTTTGTATAATTATTTTTAGCGATATAATAGTTTACCGGAGCCCTTAAGGCAAAAACTATCGTCATTGCAATAAACAATATTAAAAGTAGTTTGTTTGATAGGCTATATTTTGTCATTAACTCCCTTTTAGGTAAGTCAATTATAAGATAAGAAAGATTAAAAAGTAATTAATAGAATAATAAGTATATTTTATAATTATTGTTACAAAAAAATTACAAGAATAAACAAAATGGGGCTAAGCCCATTTTGTTATTTATTAACTATGAACTAGATATTTCAGCTCATCTGCTCCAAACTCATGGAAGTTTAGATATTTGTAGATTTTTGCTTTTTTATCATCTGTAATTTTCTTAGTTACGATACTATTGTACTCTTGAGCAGTAGGTATTTTACCTAGCATAGCACAAACAGCAGCAAGTTCAGCACTTCCTAGGTAACACATAGCATCTTTACCCATTCTGTTATCGAAGTTTCTTGTACTTGTACTAAATACTACGGCTTTATCCGCAACTCTTGCTTGGTTACCCATACATAAGCTACATCCTGGTACTTCAAGTCTAGCACCTGCTCCACCGAATACTGCGTAGTAACCCTCTTCCGTTAATTGTTTTTGATCCATTTTTGTAGGAGGACATACCCATAATCTAGCAGGTACTGCACCCTCACCTCTTAAAACTTCACCTAAAGCTCTAAATAAACCAATATTTGTCATACAACTTCCAACAAATACTTCATCTATATTTTTTGGTCTTTTCGGGTCATTTAATATTTCACTTAAAGTTGCAACATCATCAGGATCGTTTGGACAAGCTAAAATTGGCTCTGTAATTTCATTTAAATCGATTTCAATTACAGTTTTATATTCAGCATCTTTGTCTGCTTCCATAAGTGATGGATTAGCCAACCACTCTTTCATTTTTTCTGCTCTTCTAGCTAATGTTCTAGCATCTTGGTAACCTTCAGCTATCATTTGCTCTATAAGCTTAACATTTGAGCTTAAATACTCTTTTACTGGCTCAATTCCTAGTTTTACAGTACATGCTGCTGCACTTCTTTCTGCACTTGCATCACTTAGCTCAAATGCTTGTTCTACTTTAAGATCTTCCAATCCTTCAATTTCAAGAACAGTTCCGTCAAACACGTTCTTTTTACCTTTTTTCTCTACCGTTAAAAGTCCAGCTTTGATAGCATAGTAAGGTATTGCATTTACAAGGTCTCTTAGAGTAATACCCGGTTGCATTTTACCTTTGAATCTAACAAGTACAGATTCCGGCATATTAAGTGGCATAGCACCTGTAACACCGGCAAATGCAACAAGTCCTGATCCAGCTGGGAAAGAGATACCTATAGGGAATCTTGTATGGCTATCTCCACCAGTTCCTACAGTATCAGGTAAGCATAATCTATTTAACCAAGAGTGAATAACACCGTCACCCGGTCTTAATATCACACCGCCTCTGCTTGTGATAAACTCAGGCAATGTATGTTGTAGTTTTATATCAGCCGGTTTTGGATAAGCTGCAGTGTGACAGAATGATTGCATAACCATATCTGCACTAAAGCTTAAAGCTGATAACTCTTTTACTTCATCTCTAGTCATAGGTCCTGTTGTATCTTGGCTTCCTACGGTTGTACAGATTGGCTCTACATACATACCCGGTCTAACACCTGCTAATCCACAAGCTTTTCCAACCATTTTTTGAGCTAGAGTATAGCCTTT
Organism: Epsilonproteobacteria bacterium UBA6211; assembly: GCA_002421845.1. Classification (GTDB taxonomy): domain Bacteria; phylum Campylobacterota; class Campylobacteria; order Campylobacterales; family Arcobacteraceae; genus UBA6211. The sequence goes on from DISL01000003.1 coordinate 5,961, forward strand.
GCCTGTATCAGCCGGTTGCTCAGGTCTAGCAAATATTGTATCTTCACCCATACCAAGAACTGCTCTAGCTTTAGTCGTAAGACCTCTACCGATGATTAGTGGGATTCTTCCTCCTGCTCTAATTTCATCTGGAAGTGTGTTTGGGTCTATTTTAAACTCACCTATAAGCTCACTACCTTTATAAACTTTACCTTCATAGTATTTTACGGTGATTACATCACCCATTTCCATTTTAGAAACATCTACCTTGATTGGTAAACATCCACTATCTTCTGCCGTGTTGAAGAAAATAGGAGCTATTATTGAACCTATTACAACACCACCTGTTCTTTTGTTCGGTACACCTTCTATATCAACACCCATATGCCATTGAACAGAGTTGATACCTGATTTTCTACTACTTCCTGTACCTACAACGTCACCTACGTAAGCTACAGGATGACCTTTTTCTTTTAGTTTAGCTATTGTTTGTAAACCGTCAGTCATTTTTGATTGAAGCATAGAGTTTGCATGTAGTGGTATATCACTTCTTGTAAACGCTTCACCGGCTGGACTTAAATCATCCGTATTTGTTTCACCTGGAACTTTAAATACAGTTAGAGTCATTTCAGCAGGGATTGCAGGTCTATTTGTAAACCACTCACCGTTTGCCCATGAAGTAATAACCTCTTTTGCCAATGCATTACCTGCATCCATCAAATCTTTTACATCATTAAACGCATCATATACCAGTAGTGTATTTTTTAGTTCATTTGCAGCAGACTGTGCTACATCACCGCCTAATTTTAACGCTTCAACAAGTGGAGTTACATTGTATCCACCCATCATTTTACCAAGTATCTCAACAGCCTTGATTTTAGATATAACTTTAGATGTAGCTTTACCTTGAACTATATCATTTAAAAATGCAGCTTTTACGTATGCAGCATCATCAACACCAGGATTTACTCTATTTGCTATTAAATCTACTAAATAATCAGCCTCTTTTATATCATCAGCTTTTAATAATTCTACCAACTCAGCAACTTGTTTTGCAGTTAGTGGAAGTGGTGGAACACCTAAAGTTTCTCTCTCAACAGTATGAGCTTTGTACTCTTCTATTAAAGCCATTAAAATCTCCTATTTTTTTATGTAAAGCAATGATATCAAAAAATGATTTTTTTAAAAAGAGATTTAATGTGGATAAAATAAAAAAGTGTAACCATTGAGTTATTTGGTTACACTTTAAATATGCAGTTATATTTTTTTGTAGAGATATGAAACAGAGAATACAATTAAAAGTATTATACCGATACCTATATATTTATAATCTTCGGCATAAGTCAACACCACTTCTCCTAGCATATAAGCTACACTTCCTACAACAATAGCCCATAAAGTAGAAGCAAATACATTATAAAATGCAAATCTTTGTGCGGAATATTTTGTGAGTCCTATCGCCAAAGGTACAAGAGTTTTTACTCCGTAGATATATTTTTGTAGAAATATAGCCAAATATCCGTATCTTCTCATCAAAAGATGTGTATATGCTACTTTTCTACCATATTTTTTCATTATATCGTTTGCAAAATGCTTATTATGTCTAGCCATATAAAACAAAAACTGATCACCTATAAAATTTGCGACTCCTGCTACTGCAATAGATACAAAAATATTAAGCTCACCGCTAAAACTCAAAACCCCGGCTACCGCAAGAGCAACAAAACCACCGCCAAAGGAATATAAAAACAGTATTATATATCCCCAGTCCCTAATCAATTCTTCCATAAATATCCTAATTTATTTTTCGTAATAGTCGTTGCTCGATTCTCTTGAGAAATAACCCTCTATAAAATTACGTTCAACCAAACTTTTATCTATTTTCTCATCAAACCGTAATGATTTATCAATCAAATAGCACTCTTTGCAAATTTTTGTTACAAAACTACCGTCATAATCTATAATAAATAAATCACTCGTTACATCATAGGTATGAACAAAATAAAACTCTTTTCCGTTTTTTGCATACAAGAATATATTGTACTTATCTTTTACGAAACTTTTGATTAATTGTAATTTTTTAATATTTAAATTCAGGAAATTTTGATAAAAACTACTTGATAAACCGTTCCACTGACACCAAGAATGAAGTTTAATATATTCAATATGCTTACTTGCATCATCTATGGTAAAACCGTTAAATACGCAAGAATCATACCTATCTATTTTTCTTGGATTTTTTAGCTCAATTACATTTGTATTATCCGCATCATTCAAATATATGGCATTTTGTGAAAACTGCATATAAGGAGTGCTGGAACAACCGCTTAAGAATACTACAAGACCTAAAATTAAGAACGAGAGTTTTACTTTGTTCATTATTTTACCTTTTTGGAACGCAAGATTTATCTGGTGAAATAAACATGAAATCACCAGTTAAAAACTGGCGTTCCATAAGTCTTCCTAAAACACTTTAGCCATAACGCTATTTAGTCTTTTTGCAAAACCGATAGGGTCTTTTATCTCCATACCTTCGCTTATTTTTGCATTATCTAGTAATAACCAAGATATATCGGCTATCAAGCTATCATCCGCACAACCGTTTAGCTTTTTGATTATATCATGTTCCGGGTTGATTTCAAGTATCGGCGCAGATTCCGGCATCTCTTGTCCCATTGCTCTAAACATATGAGCCATAG
>DISL01000082.1:0-2116 GCA_002421845.1 Epsilonproteobacteria bacterium UBA6211
TTGCATTCACATTTGAAGCACTTGTAAGAGTTAGTTGATCTGAACTTGAGCCGTTGGAGAGAGAATATTCTATATATTTACCGTCATAACTAGTACCGTTAGTGATAGATATCCCTGAACCTGGGGTTACTGCAGAACCGTTTTCCGTAAAAGTTACCTCTTGAAGACCTGAAATAGAAGGTGTTCCCATATCGCCTACATATGTAGGAAAGCTTAGNNAGTCCCGTAGTATCATTTGAAGCGGCAATATCTGCTTTAGTTAACTCAGATAAACTTTGTATAAACGATATTCCGTTTTCGCTACTTGAAACGGAACAACCGTAAAGTAAGATATCACCGCTGTCACTGATAGAATTACCTATAGATGATAGTACATCATCATATTGTGATAGATTGTCTTTATTGAGAGTCGTAGTTCCTAAAGTGATATTTCCCTCACTACCGTGACCTAATATATGTAAAGCATCAACATCTTGCATAGTGGATAAGATATTAGCCATAAAATCCAAACCGTTTACACTGCTATCTACAAGATATACTTCAATATCTCTCGATATGCCGTCGACTAATGTTTGATAATCCGATAAATTAGTATCTACAAAAGCTATTTCAACTCTATCTTTGATAGTTGTAGGAGTTTGTGATGCAGGAGGAGTATCTTCTGCTTGTGTTTCATTTGAAGAATCAAAACTACTATTATCCAGTACATCTACGGTAGTAGCAACAGCTGCACCGTCAAATAAAATCCTCGGCTCTAAAGCACTTATGGTTGGTTTTCTTTTTTGTCTGCTCATTTTTTATCTCCTTTGATAGGGGCTTTGAAATATGCCGTAGCACTCATTCCAGGCATAATATCATTGTTTTTTGAAGTAATCTTTGCTCTTATAATAACAGTTTGACTAGTAGGATCAACAACTGATGATACAAATTTGACTTTTGCATCGACTTTTTGTGATAGTTCATCAATATTCAGAGTTATATTCATATTCTCTTTAATCCAATTTAATGCACTTGACGGAACCACTATATAAGCTTCAAAGCTAGTTGTAGGAACTATGTCGAATAGCTTTTCGTTTACTTCAACGTTTTTGTACGGGCTTACGTGCCTTTGAGATATATACCCTTCATATGGTGCATATATTTGACATCTACTGACGTTTATGTTTGCTATGTTTAACTCTTGTTTTCTTTTTTGATATTCTTGTTCCGAGATTGAAACGTCGAACTTACTTATTGATTGATAAGCTTCTAACTCTTTGTTCTTTTCCATTTGGAGCTTTGCAATATTAGTTTCAACTTCAACTTTCGCCTTTTGTGCTTCATAGATTTTACAATCTATTTTTGCTAGAAGTTCACCTTTTTTAAATCTCTCTCCCTCACTTTTCGGTAGATAAACTACTTCACCCGCGATTTGCGATGATAATGTAGTTTGTTCTTGAGATTTTATCAAGGCTCTAGCCGTAATGTCTTCATTGGAGAGTAAAATAGTAAAAGTCGAAAACAAAAATATCAAAATCTTTTTCATAAGAAACCTTTTATTAATTTAACTCTATTAAAGTTGAAATTACATAACCGTCTTCAGTTTTGTACCATGTCGTATTATCAACATATACGGCTTCAATTATATTAATTGTATCGCCTTTGTTAATAGTTTTTATTAATGTAGAATGTACATCGGCTGTTTCTCTTATATTTGCATTTTTTGCCGTTGTACCTGTTGTATTTAATACGATTTTTTCACCTGCTTCGTTGATAGGTAATATAAAATTTGAGTATATGAAACCTTTATCCGTTTCATACCAGTTGTCTGTTTTTCCTATTATTTCAACAACTTCACCGCCTCTTAAAATACTGCTTGTACTATTCATTGAAGGTTTTTCTCTTGATTTAACGTCTTGCTTGATGATTGCATAAGATTTTCCAGAAATCATAGGAGTAATTGCTTCATCGTCTTTTGTAGGTATTTCTTGAGTAGATGTTTGTTCAGTGCTTACATCATTAGCAATTATAGTGGTATCTGCTGTTTGAACGGTAGCTACTTGTTGTATTTGCGGTATATCAGCCTTTTTTACCGTTTCTTCTATTGTTACGGTATTTGTTTTTTCTTGCGTAGCGT
>DISL01000082.1:2171-4056 GCA_002421845.1 Epsilonproteobacteria bacterium UBA6211
AATTTACTCGTAGTTTGTACTTTGTTCATTATATTTTGTTGTTCTAAAATTTGTTCCGAAACATCCAAAGCTTGTGCAGATAATTCATATTCTCTTTTTGATTGTGCAAAATTTACCAAAGATAAATGAACTTGTGAAATTACAGCCATTGAAAGGGCGAGTTTTTGTTCTTTTGCAATTTCATTTTTTGATTTTGCCATATCTGTTTCAGCAGCACCTTTAAATACGTTTAAAAGATTCCAAGATACACTTGCCCCATAAGTATTCCACTCATTGTTTAGTAAATATTTACTATCGTTGTAGTTAAGTCCTGCATTAAGAGTTATTCCAGGTAACATACTTAGCTTAGCTGCAGTTATATCTTTTTGTGAAATTCTCTCTTGATATCTACTTTNNAATTCAGGTCTATTTTCTAAAGCCGTTTGTTCCATTTGCATTACATCTGTGTAAGGGATAGAAATATCATCGTATCTTTTTTGTACTGTTTGTGCTAATTCAAATTTTGTATTTGGTGTAAGTCCCATAAGCTCCGCAAGTTGTAGTTTAGATGCAATAAAACTTTTTTCAAGTTTTGTTAAATCTTGCATGATATTCAAAAGTTCTCTTTGATATGTCAAAGCTTGCATAGGGTTTTGGATTCTTAAAGATTTTATTTGCTCTGTATCGTTTAGAGCCTCTTTCACTTCAACCATCAACGGTTGTATCTGACTTAACAAATGCTCCGCAGTAATAGTTTGATAATAGGCATTCGTAATCTCTTGCGTTATATTATGTCTTATTTTTTTCTCTTTTTCTTGAGCAATTAAAAACTTATCTGCTTGTTGTTGTGCTCTTACATACGATAGTCCAAAGTCAAGTACATTCCAACTAAAAGTAATATCTGCATTTTTTGATTTTTTATCTTGTGATACTGAATATGTAGGGTTAGAACCTAAAGATGAAGGTGAACCGTTTTCAAAAGTAGTACTTGCACTTGCAGCGTATTTGTCTCTTACTGTGTATCCTGCATTTGCAGTCAAATCGCCGAGCATATCATAGTGCATTACGTCAAGATTTTGTTGTGCAAGAGCAGTTTCCATAATTTTTAATTTTTTTTGACGGTTGTTTTGTATTCCGAGTTCTATAGCATCATTTAAACTTAGAGGTTTTTCGATAGCCGGAATGGCACCTTTGATGATTTCCATATCTTGTTTAATTTGTTCTTTTACCTCATTTTCAGGCATAGGGGTAGGTTTGACCGTACATCCNNGAAGCAAAAGCCGATATTACTAATTGTTTTTTCATTTTCTAACCTTTTACAAAATTTATTTGTGTCATTATATCAAACACATATCACATTAATATCATATTGGTAATAATTTATAAAAAATTAATGATTTTTTAACTTGTATTAATATATCTTATTAACTTGTAAATATTTTGTAACTAAATATAAACTATATTTTAAGTTATTTGATAGTTTTAATCTTCAATAAAATGATTATATGATAAAATGAGAATCAATGATTCCATAAGGATATGTATTGTATAAAATATTATATTTTCTTTTATTATTGTCTGTAACTTTGCTATCTGATGGGATAAATTTGACCGCACAAGAAAAAGAGTATTTAGATACTAAAAAAGTTATAAAAATGTGTGTTGACCCTGATTGGGAACCTTTTGAGATTATAAATAAAAACGGTATTCACGAGGGAATTGCAGGGGATTTGATAAGGTTAATCCAAAAAAGATTAGATATTAAGATAGTTTTACTTCCTACAAAAAGCTGGGATGAGACACTAGAAAAATCAAAAAACTATGAATGTGATATAATGAGTTTTTTAAACAAAACTCCCAAACGTGAAGAGTGGCTTACCTTTACCGAGCCTATTTTCAAAGACCC
>DISL01000082.1:4068-6149 GCA_002421845.1 Epsilonproteobacteria bacterium UBA6211
TGAAGATTTATCAAAGGTCAAAGCATCCATCGCACTCCCTTACGGTACAGCTATGAGTGAGCTTTTTGCAAGAGATTTCCCAAATCTTACTATTATTCCTACTACCACTGAAAATGAAGCATTTAAACTCGTAGAAGATAAAAAAGCCGACTTGACTTTACGTTCTATGATAGTAGCTGCATATACTATCAAAAAAGAGGGATTGTTCAATCTCAAAATTATAGGACAACCGCAAGGTTATGAAAATAAACTCCGTATCGGTGTAAGAAAAGATGAGCCGATACTACGTGATATTTTAAACAAAGGTATTGCGACTATAACGGAAGAAGATACCCAACATATTATCAATAAGCACGTAACAATAATAATAGAAGAAGTGACCCATATTACTTTAGGTGCTTGGATAGCATTAGGGCTTTTTGTGTTGAGTCTGTTAGTAGTTTTATGGAATTATACCCTGAGAAAAAAGGTTGCTTTGGAAGTAGAAAAAAATCTAAAGCAACAAGAGATAATGTTCCAACAAAACAAACAAGCGGAGGTAGGTAGTCTAGTCGGTAATATAGCTCATCAGTGGAGAGACGGTTTGAATAATATAAGTTCCGTAAATTTGGAAATTATGACAAAATTAAATTTCGGTTATGATATAAAAAAAGATGAAATGGGACAATATTCATCAAAAATAGAAAAGTCTATATCTTTTATGAGTGATACCATGAAAATATTTCTTAATTTTTATAAACCTTCATCAAAAGTCGAGACTTTTAATGCAACCGATTCAATAAAAGAAACTTGTAGTATCATTGATATGAAAATAAAGCAAAACAAGGTTACGATAAATATACTAGAACAAACATCTTGCCCATTGAACGGTATTAGAAATGAGTGGATGCACGTATGGTTAAATCTTATTAACAATGCTATTAATATTGCTATAGAAAGAGATATTTCAAATCCTATTATCGATATTAGTATAAGTGAAAATATTATATTATTTGAAGATAATTGTGGTAAAATAGACGAAAGTATTTTGGATAATATTAAAAAAGGGAATTATAAAGGGCTTGGAATAAAGATGTCAACAACTATTTTAAATAAGTACGGTTGGAAAATCAATATAAATAATACGAGTCAAGGTGCTTTATTTGAAATATATAAATAAAAATGATATCATAAAGTTAAAATTTATTTAAAGGTATAAAGTTGANNTAAAAGAGTTAAATATTTTATATGCAGAAGATAACGAAGATATACAAGCTTCTACTAGAAAAACTTTGGAATTGATATTCGGTAATGTTTATGTAGCAAACGATGGCTTGGAAGCTTTGGATATATACAATTCAAATACTATTCATATGGTATTATTTGACTATGTAATGCCGAATATGAATGGATATGAAGCCGCACATCAAATTCGTCTTATGAATAAAAAAATACCGATTATTATCGCAAGCGGTTATAGTGATAAGGATAAATTATTGAGTGCTATTGATTTGGGTGTTATTAAGTATATAGAAAAGCCTTTAAAATATGACGAGCTTGTTAATACTTTAAAATTAGCCGTTGAGATTTTAAGAGAAAACAATATGCTTAGTGTACAATTAGACGAACAAATCCATTATGATTTAATTAATAAAACGATATCCAAAAACGGAGAACTTGTAAGACTAACAAAACAAGAATCTGATTTTTTAGAGTTGCTAATCAACAATAAGTCAAAACTCGTATCTAAAGAGCTTATTAACGACTATGTATTTGCTTCGGAATATGTTGACCCAAATACCATGAGAAATGTTTTATATAGACTTCGCAAGAAATTGGATTCAGATATAGTTGTTACTATAAAAGATTTAGGTTATATGATACNNAAAGAGTTTCTTACCACTCTCTAACTATAGCATGACATCTTGAACATGCGTTTAAAATATCAGAATAAGCATTTGCTGCATCAACATACGACTTTTGATCTAAGTTAATCTCAAGTACGTTTGTATCAAGAACAATTCTTTTTGCTTGATTTTCAGCTACGTTTGCCATATGCTTTCTTTTTTCAGGAAGGTAGTTTGCAATTACTTTTTTATCAG
>DISL01000082.1:6184-7152 GCA_002421845.1 Epsilonproteobacteria bacterium UBA6211
TTTGCACTAGCTATAGAAACACTTAAGATTCCAGCTAACATCAATTTTGTTAATTTCATTTTACTCTCCTTTGCGTTTCTATTAATTAGTGAACTTCACGCCAAATTTTTGCTTTCCACAACCAAGCAAATATTGCAAATATTACCAAATACGCAAGAACATTTAAGCCTGTAGAATTTCTTTCAGCTTTTTTGCTATCACCAACGTCAGTCATATACGCAACTACTTGATCTTCAGATGCTTTAGTTAAACCAACTCTTGGCATTGCAGTACCATGAAGATGTTTTTGAGGGTCATTTATAAACTCATGTAAATAGTTTTCACCTCTACTTTTTATGTATTGTGATAAGTCAGGAGGCAATTTACCCATATAAGCTTTTATGTCAGCTTTTGGAGTTTGTGCAGCCATACTTCCACCCATCATATCAGCATATTTTATACCGTGACATCTACTACAAGCATCTGTAAATACTTCTTTATTTGACATTTCAGCAGGTGCTATTGATTGTAAATAAGCAACTATATTTGCTATTTCTTCATCACTCATCCAGTTATAAGCCGGCATTGGGTGAGCTTTGTCACCTGTATAAACGTGAGCTAGTTTAGAAGCTGTTACAGGGTCTTTTATAAATGCAGCCAAATAGTTTGCATCATAAAGTTTACCTGCACTTCCAAGATCAGGTGGAACTACACCGTAACTAGCTGCAGCGCTTGCATTATCCATAATTTTTGGGAAACCTTGTGACTCTATAGAGTGACAAGCAGTACAATTAGAAGCTACAAGTTCAGCACCTGCTTCTGCATTTCCTAAAACACCTTTTAATCCATCAACATCATTGTATGAATATTCAGGAGCATCTACATGTGGATGCATTTGAGAGTGAGCAAACGGCTCAATACCCCAATAAGTAATTAATGTGATAGCAACTACCACAGAAAATATTTTTAATTCTCTCATAGAGCACCCC
>DISL01000002.1 GCA_002421845.1 Epsilonproteobacteria bacterium UBA6211
ACTCCGATATATTTTTATGTAACCATTATACAGTTTTAAAGTATAAGAACTATTGAAAGAAAAACTCATTCATTATTTAATAACAATTCAATTACAATTTTTATAGTATTAGATTATCAATTTCCCAATCATTTCTTTAATATCCAAGTTCATTTTAGAAAAAGTGAACCACTTTTTACCTAAGTCTTTAAGACTAGCTCCAAAATGATAAATCTCTTTTTTATCTAAGATTAGAAATCTATCATGGGAATTTTTAAAAGTTTTTAAAGATATATTTTTATATTGAGTTGGATATTTTTCAAAATCTATTTTTAGTTGTTTTGAAATACTATTTGTATAAATTATAAAGTTAATATTTAAATATTTTGAAAAAAGAGTAAAAACACTATCCTCTATATAATTATCTATTAAAATGATTTCATTTTTTGATAACTTTAATAAATCATTTATAAAAGAGTAAGTATCATAAAAGATACCTTCTAAGGCATTTAGTATCAAATCTACTTTTGAATCATTTTTTATTTCATAAGAAATTTGTCTTTTTTCAATAGTTTCTATTCTTGAAGAAATTGATGAATTATTTTGTAGAATTTTTCTCATTTCTACAAAAATTATAATTATCTTTACACTCATAGTGATTGCAATATCACTTCTTAAAATAGTGCTTAACATAGAAACACCTTGTTCGATAAAAGCAGAAGGTAGTTTTCTTAATCCCATTTTATCTGAATTTGAAGTTATAAATTGTGACTTCAAATTTCAAACTCATTTTTAGTTAATTGAGATATAAAATCACTTGAAAATTTTTCAATATTTTTTTAACTGCCTGATTCAAAACTTTTGTTTCAACACCATAAATTTCTGCTAAATCTCTATCAAGCATTACTTGAAAATTTCTTATAGTATATTTTTTATACTATTTTCATTTATTAAATCATTGATAAATAAACCTTTACAAAAAGATAGTTATAAATCTTATCATAAAAGTAAAATCAGTTTTAAAAACCTTTCATATTGTCATATTATGTTTTACACCACAACAACCAAACTCTCTTTTATTTTTCCTTTATATTCAAACTTTATATGTTTCATTGGTACTTCATACAATTTATATAGATTTTCTTCTATTAATACTTCTTTTGTATTATCAAATTTATAGTTTTCGCTATCTAGCATTAGTAAGGTTTTATTTGCAATATGCAGTGCATGATGTGGATGATGTGTTGTAAAGATAATAGTTAAACCTTCACGTGATAGTTTATTTATCCATTCTAAAACTATCATTTGATTTTTTAAATCTAGAGCTGAAGTTGGTTCATCTAGTATTAGTATTTGTGCATTTGCTACTAAAGCACGTGCTATTATTACAAGTTGTCTTTGTCCACCTGAGAGTTGTGAAAAAGATTTATATGCAAAATCTTCTAAATTAAACTTTTTTAATGCTTCAATGGCTAGGTTTTCATCCTCTTTTGATGGAGTTGAAAATAGTCCAATTTGTTTTGCTCTTCCCATTACAACCATATCTAATACCCTATAGGAAAAAGTTGTTTGAAAAAGTTGCGGTACAAATGATATTTGTCCATTTACTATAATTTTACCCTCTTTAGGTTTTTCTAAATTCAAAATAGTCTTAAGCAAGGTTGTTTTACCTTTACCATTTGGACCTAATATTGCTGTTATACTTCCTTTTTTTATATTGACATTATAATTTTTAAATATCCATTTATCTTTTATATAATAAAAACCTAGATTATTTAGTTCTATAACACTATTCATTTGACCAGCCTTTATTTTGCATTTTCCAAAATACTATTGCAAATATTGGAGTTCCCAAAAGGGCAGTTAAAAGTCCAATAGGTATTTCTTGAGGCATCAAGGTTCTTGATAGGTTATCCATAAGTAAAAGATAAATACCACCTATTAAAGCAGAAGTTGGAAGCAAAGTTCTATGATCTACACCTACTAACATTCTAGCAAAGTGAGGAATTACCAAACCTACCCAACCAACACCACCACTTACAGATACTTGAGTTGCAACAAGTAGAGATACTAAAGCAACAATACACCATCTAAGAAAATTTACATTTATACCTAAAGATGAAGCATCTGTTTCACCCAAAGACAAAAGATTTATTCTCCAACGCAAGGACAAAAGTAATCCTCCTGCAAACAAAGTTACAATTGAAACAATTGCTACTTTTTCATAAGTTGCACTAGCAAAGCTTCCCATTAACCAGTATATTATACTAGGCAATTGACTTTGTGGGTCTGCTACATATTGGGATATACCCATCAAAGCAGAGAAAAAAGCACTTATAATAACACCAGACAACACTAAACCTAAGATTCCACTTTTTTTAGCCATTTTAGCCATAAGAAAAGCTAAAATTAAAGCTAAAGTACCAAAGGAAAAAGCAAAAAAAACAGTAGTAATTGCTGAAGAACCATAAATAATAGCCAAAACTCCACCAAAGGAAGCACCAGAGCTAACACCAACAACTTCAGGACCAACCAAAGGATTCCTAAATACACCTTGCATAGCTGCACCTGCTAGTGCTAAACCCATACCACAAAGAACCACTAGAAGAATTCTTGGCAATCTTACAATTTCTACTATTATCCAAGGAGTATCTCCATAACTTATTATTTCATTTGGAGAAGTTGTGATTAGGATTTGAAATACTTCACCAATACGTATTGGGTATCTTCCTATAGTTAGTGAAAAAAGTATTGATACTATTAAAGTGATGAATAATAGGGGTAAAATGGAATCTTTTAAAAGCTTTATAAGCACTTTTTATCCTTTAAATTATTTTTATATTTTTCTTGTCTAAAAAACAATTAACAATTATCTTCCAAAGTGAGTTAATCCTCTTTCAAAATCGATAGGATTTTCCTTTAAATATCTATCCATCCATAAAGCTTCCATATCCCATAAAAACATATAAAGTTTTTCACTAGTTTTATCGGAATATTTTGAAGCTAACTCTTCTTGACTTGGAGCTATACTATAAGCTAACTTTGTTCTTTTTACCAAATTTTCAATTATTTCTTCACAACTCATTGATTCTATCATTTCAATATTTTTATCTGTTAAAGTTAAATCCACATGACCTTTTCCATAATGAGAAGGATTATTTAGTGCATATTCAACCCAATCTTTTTCACTCTTCCAATTATTTTTATCAGTTCTATAAATTTCTTGAACTCTTTTGGGTTGTTTATCTAACAACTCCATAGTTACACGTTCATGTTCATATTTTCTTGCTAATCCACTGTAAAAAAAGAGATATGCAACTCTACTTCTAACATTTATATTCGTTTCATCTAAAATATCAAGTAATTTATCCATATCTTTCAAACTTGATTTTGTAATTAATATCCTTTGTTCATTTGCTAGCCCAACTTCTTGAGCAATCTTTTGTGCATTTAATAAAAAATCGAAATTACCTTTTTTGGTATTCCAATAATCATGAAGTTCCTTACATCCTGTATAAGTAGCTGTTACAAACTCACTTCCAATATTTTTTCTTTTTATATACCAATCTTTTAATACCTCATCACTCATGTGTGGTAAACCACCCAACAAAAGAATTTTGAGTTCCCAATTAGCAACTTTTTTATATAATTCCATCTCTTTTTGTAACTCTTCAATTTGGTTATCATAAGAGTAACCATTCCAAAAACTCACTTCAAAATCTTTGAGTTTATTTTTCTCTTTATATTCTATAAATCTTTCTATTATTTTTACAAATCTTTCAAAAGTATATTTGACAGGTTTGAAATCTGCTATTTGACAATATTTACAATGATAGGCACACTTATTAAGTCCTGAACCTATACTAATTCCTGTCATTTTAAAATCTCTTGACATTATTCTCCTTTAAATATTTTTAGATAATCTTTTGAATAACTATTTTTATCAATATTAAGAAATTGATTGATGTCTTCTTCTTTCATCTCATAGTTATACATTTCTTCGTAAGTCTCTTTTACACTTTGGCTATAGGATTTATCCCATTTTATTTTGGGATAGAGTAATCTAGTCATCCACTCTAATAGAAGTGGAGCTTCTATTGGTCCTTCCATCCTTGACATTCCACTAGGCATACTATAAACCTTTTTTTTCCTTACCGCATCAATAGTCTGTAAAGCTGGATTATTATATATATCTAAGACATTTAACTGATTTTTATAAGAACTTGTTATAAAGATTACATCAGGATTCATTTCTATAATCTCTTCAATATTTATGGTACTATTATAATTTTTCATATTTTGTGCAGTGTTAAAAATTCCCACACTTTGTATAAGTTTGTTAAAAGCTATAAAGTTTTTATTCCAAATAAAATAATTGTTATCTCCAATAACAATTATTGATGTTTTCTTATTTTCACTATATTTTTTATAAATATCCAACATTTTTAAATCATATTTTTTTAAAATATAATCAACTCTTTCTTCCTTATTTGTTAGGTCACCTATTATTCTAAAAAACTTCTCTTTTTTAATCTCATTATCATTTACTAATTCAACAACACCAGGATATTTTATACTTTCTAACTCTTTTGAAAACCAAGCAAAAGTAAAAATAATCTCTGGTTTTTCATAAAGTATTTGCTCAACTCCCAAAGGAACAGCTCCAACAGAAGTAAGTGCTAATTTTTTATCTAAAATAGATGGATAAATTTTTGATAACATACTATTTTTTACTTCATCTTTTATATATTTAGGAATAAATAAAATACTATTATCATTTTGTTCTATACTTAAATAATGCCATAAAATAGGAGTAAACATCATAATAGTATTTTCTTGATTTTTTATATTTACTTCTTTATTTACCATGTCAATAATTTTTTTATTTTTATCTAAATTATTTACATAAATAGTTGGTGGAAAAAGTGAAAATATAATTAAAAAACTAATAAATGAAAATAATAATAGGAGAAAGATTTTATTCAAATCTTTCTCCTACAAACTTCCTTTTTAAAATTGATATAATCATCAAAATATTAGAACTTAACAGTTGCCGAAAAAGATAAAGTTCTAGGTGCTCCTAGCATAGCCCCTATACTATAATTACTAGTCCAATATATTTTATCAGTAATATTTGTTACATTGGCTCTAAATATAGTGTCATAACCATTTAATTTTGTAGTATATCTTAGTCCTGTATCTGCTGTTATATAAGATGGTACTTTTTTTACATTATTAACATCTAAATATGACTTTCCAGTATAATTAACTCCTCCTGTTACAGTTAAACCATAAACAAATGGAATATTATATTCAGCATAAAGTTTTGCCATCTCTTCTGCTATACCTTGTGGTATTTTAGCCAATCCTGAATCATTAGTACTTTTTCTAACTTCTACATCCATCAATGTTATTCCACCTAAAAGAGTAAGATTTTCAGTAACTTTTCCAGATAAAGTTGCTTCTATCCCTTTATGAGTTTGTTTTCCATTTTGAAACATAGTAAATGTCCCATTTCCATTGTTTTCTGTATATGCATTTGCTTTATCAATTTGGAATAAAGATGTTGTCAATAGTAATTCAGCTAACTCAGTTTTTGCTCCAATTTCATATTGTTTACTTACAACTGGTGCAAAAACTTCACCTGCATTTGTATAAACTGTTGAACCAGAATTAGTAACAGTAGAACCTTGTTGCAAAGATTCAATATATGTTGCATAAGTTGTCACATTTTCTAATGGTTTATATACAAGAGAATAAGATGGTGTTGATGCTGATTTATCATAATGGCTTGTTACTTGACTAGTAACTGCATTAAAAGATTTAACAGAATAGTTTGAATAGTTAATTCCTAATAATGCTGACCATTGTTTATTAAAAGTTATCTCATCACCTATTATATAATTTTTACTACGAGTTGAACTTGTTTTTAGCATTTCCAAAGAACCAAAATCAAATGAACCTAGTGAAATATTAGCAGAATTAGAATCTAACAAATTCAAACCTGTAATTGTATTTCCAATGTTAGATGGAGAAGTTGTACCATTAACATATCCAGAATAATTATTATTTTCATATCCATTTATTCCTATAGTTACTTTATGTTCTATTCCTAATGTATCAAATTTCGAATCTAAATATGAATAAATACTATCTGTAATAGTATCTGAAGCTCCTAGATATCCAGGACTTATTGTATAAGTAGTAGGACTTGTAATAGATACTGTCGAGATAATATATTCCCTGTCATCTTTTTGATGAGAATATCCTGCACGAAATGTAAAATTATCATTTATATCATAAAGTAATTTTGTTCCAATTCGTGTAGTATTATTTTCATTAAAAGTATCTGGAGAAGCCCAAAGTCCTTTATTATTTATATTTGTAGGTAAATATGACATTGTAGTGTTGAATTGACCTAATCTTCCATTAACCCTATCATGACCATACATTGCATCTACACTTACCAATAAATTATCTGTTTTATAATCTACTGCACCACTAGTCATCCATCTATCAATAGATTGATTTTCAATAACAGTATCACCATCTTGTTTCATAAGATTTAATCTATATCCAAATTTTCCTTTTTCATCTATTGGACCACTTAAATCAGCGTGAGTATAATATTGTTCACCTCCATAATTTCCAATAGTAAGACTATACATTGGTATTGAAGTAGGTTGTTTAGTAAGATAGTTTAGTGTTCCTCCAATATTTCCAACACCATACATAAATCCAGAAAGACCTGTTAATATCTCTATTCCATCAATATTTTCTATAAATATACCTTGTCCTGAATTATTGGATAACAGTCCATCAGTCATAGCTGTTTGAATCAAAAAACCACGCATCATTACTCTACTCAAACCATTCATATTGTATGGCTGCAAAAGTTGAGTTGTTGGATTCATCCTAAATATTTGATCAGTACTATTTATACCTAAATTCTCAATCAAATTTCCACTTATTACATTCATAGAGTAAGGTGTATCAAGTAATTTTTTCTCTCCCCATGGTCCTACACTTTTTACATTATCAACTCTATATCCATCTTCGGATGTTCCTGTTGCTTCTTGTTCCCCTGTTATTACTATCTTTTCTAAATTCTGAGTTGTAAGAATTTTAGTTTGTATAATTATTGTTCTATTTTTCTCCACTACCTCAAGATTACTATCTTTTAGAAGTTGAGTTAATGCATCTTTTGGTTCCATTACCCCTTTTACTGTTGGTGCAATTTTACCTTGAAGTAAATCTTGAGAAACCAAGATTTGAAGTTTTGTCTGCTCAGCAAATTTTGTAATTGCAGATGACAAAGATTGTGAGCTTATATCAATATTCATCTGTTGTGCATAACTTTGAGTATAAAGTGCTAGTATTACAACACTACAGGCTAGAGGTATCATCTTCTTTTTCATTTTGTTTCCTTATTTGTGTTTTTAAACGTAATATATTTTTGTATATAACGATAGACTAAAAAAACTTATCTGCAAAAATTTTTCTTGCAGATAAGCAAAATTAAGTTATAGTAAAATAGAAGACAAATAAAATTTAGAAAACCTGACGTCTAAAATGAAAATTTTTTGAATTTTATACTTTTATTAAATTTTTAATATTTATCCTTATCTTCTTTTAGCGTTTATATATCATTAAATATTCCCCATCATTTATATATTTTATAGGAATTACATCAGGTAAAGCTGTCACAAAATTTCCACCATGAGTTATATCAAAACTCCCTGTTATTTTGATATTTGCAACTTCAGGTGAAGCAACAAGTCTTTTTTCTCCATATCTTGCAAACTCTTTTAAAACATTTTCCAAGCTCTCATTCTCAAAAGATATTCTTCCAAATCTCCAAGTCCCTATAATTTCTGGTGATACTTTGATTTGATAAAGCTCGAAATTTTTATTATTTTTTATAATTCCATCACTTGCTAAAAGATTAAATATCTGATGTTTCTTTTTATTCTCTACTTTTACATGTCCTTCTTGAACCGCTACTTTTATTTCACCTTCTATATTTCGTACTGAAAATCTAGTTCCAACGACTGTAACAACAACATCATCTGCATTTACATAAAAAGGTTTTTCTTTATTTGAAGTTACACTAAACATAACTTGCCCATAATGAACTTTTGTCTCTCTTTTTTGCATATAATAAACAACTTCAAGTTTTGTATTTGCATCTAAAAAGACTTTTGTTCCATCAGATAAAGTAACTTCCATCGTTTCTTTTACATCACTTATAAATGTTCTTGAAAAAACTGGTGTTAATTTATAATAATCATATAAACCATAAACTCCTAAAAATAAAACTACTGAAGTAGCTATATATAAAAATGAACGTCTACTATAAGAGGGATTATTTATAGAGGTTTTACTTTTTATATATGTTGGTTTGTACTCATCTAAAACTTTCCAAGTTCCACTTATTTCTTCAAAGGCTTTTTTGTGTTCTAATACAAACAACCAGTCCTTGAATTCATCTTTCTCATCTTTTGTTAATAGCCCTTCTTTCAAACGCAAAAACCATTTTATAGCTATCTCTTCTATCTCGTCATTTGATACTGGTTTTTGTCTCATTCATTTATCTCTTTTAAACATTTATTACATATTTTCATAGCATTTATTATATGTTTTTCAACCATATTTTTTGATATTCCCATTTTTTTAGCAATTTGTGCTTGATTTAATCCCTCGAATTTATAAAGTGTAAAAGCTTCATAACATCTTGGAGGTAGAGTTTGTATAGCTTGATTTAGTTTATTTATTCGTTCTTGAGATTCTAGTTCTTCTAAAGGTTGTAAAGTTGAATCGTCTACTATTTGTATATTTTCAAGACTTGTATTTTTTTGTCTTATGTTTTTATTATACTCATTATTTATTATATTTCTTGCAGTTTTATATAAAAATGCCCTTGGTTCTTTTATCTTTTCTTCATAATTTGATATAGATAAAACACGGCTATAACTCTCTTGAACAACATCTTGTGCTCTATCTTTATCCTTGAGAAAATGGGAAAAATATCCTAAAAGTTCATTATAATATTTTTCTATCATAACTACACCTCTTTTTTATTTGGAACTAAAAACTCTACTTCCAAACGTATATTTATCTTTTTTCCCAAAGAATTAAGCTTATCACCTTGCAAAGAACTAGCTGCTTTTAGCACTATTTTATCAAGTTCACTATATCCTGTACTTTGTTCTAGTTCAATTTCCTCAATCAAGCCATTTTCATTTAACTTAAAAATCAAAGTTGCAACTCCCTCTTTGAGTGCATTTTGTGCAAATTTTGGATAATAAAGTTTTTCATAGGTTTTTTTACGAATGATTTCAAAATTCGCTTTTAAATTTGGCTCTATGCTATTTGACGAATTTTTGGTGTTTGTACTTTCTAAATTATCAGTTTTTTGTTCATTTTTTTGATTTTGTGTTTGTTGAATATTTTCATTTATTTCATCTGAAACTTTAGCTTCAGAACTCTGTTTTAGTGTAGCTAGTATAGTTTTTTCTTTTTTGATTTCAGCTTTTTTAGAAACTACTGTTTTTTTGGTTTGAGTTGGTTCTTTTTTACTCTCTTTTACTTTTTCTACAACTTTAGGTGCCTCTTCAAACTTTCTTTGTAGTATTTCTTCTTTCACTTGCTTTATTGACTCTTTTAGTATCTCTTCTTCTGCTTTTTGTTTGTTTGGTGTACTTTTTGCCATTTCAAGAGAACTTGACATATTAAGTGGTATTGTTACTATTTCTACATTTTGTGGAGCTTTTATAAAAAAAAATATCCCTATAACTAAAAAAATATGTACAAGAAGTGAATAAAAAAATGCCTTTTTCATAAAATTAATTGTTTATATTCTTTGTTTTTATCACTACTTTAGAAAATCCTAAAGTGTTCAATCTACTCATCATTAAGGTTAAATCTTCGACCATAACAGTTTTATCTGTATAAATTTCACATAAATCTTCCCGATTAAGTAGTTCTAATTTTAAATTTATATTATCTTCATTTACTTCTATACCATTTACATACCATATTCTATCATTTGTGATTGTTACAGTAAAAACTTTTGGAACCTCTATAGTTTGAGCTTTTGCATTTGGTAAATCAACAGCTAATGCACCCTCTTTTATAAAAGTTACTGTTGTAAGTGCAATTGTTAGTAAAACTAACATCACATCAACCAAGGGGAGTGTATTTATATAGCCTATCTCTTTTTCATCCATTTAATACTTTCCACGCTATAACTTTCTTTTTAACTTTTCGTAATAACAAATTGTAAATAAATATTGTTGGAATAGCCACAACAAGTCCCAAAGCTGTAGCAAAAAGTGCTTGACTTAGAGCTTCCATGACTCCTTTTGCATTTGCACTACTATTTAATCCCATTTCATGAAATGTTGACATTATTCCTAAAACTGTTCCAAGCATTCCAACATAAGGAGCATTTGAGCCAATACTTGCTAGTAAATTCATATAATCAGTCAAAGAGCCTTCTAATTCATCTAAAGAAGAAAATTCCCTAACATCTATTTTTTTTATGTAAAAATATCGTTCAATTATGATAGTTAAAGCAACAACACTCATAATCCCAAGTACAGTAATAACACATATATCAACCCATAATCTAGTTTCACCCATCATTTCATCCTAAAAAATTTACGTAGTATATTATAAAATATAACGTAAATTTTAGAAATTGCTGAATATTTTATATACTTTCGCAAAATTTATGTATTGTATATTTTAAAAAGTTTTGATATAATTCCATTTCATTTTTTGGGGATGACTTGGTATCGATTAGAGCAGTGAGTATAAGTTGCATGTCGGCCTGAACATGCCGTTACGCGGTTCATTTTTTTTAGACGCAAACAATACAAATTACGCTCCAGCTTACGCAAAAGCTGCGTAAGTTTAACAACTTATTGACTCGCCTAACGGCTTGAGTCTCGGAGGCTAGCACTACAGATTCTATCTATGTAGAT
>DISL01000106.1 GCA_002421845.1 Epsilonproteobacteria bacterium UBA6211
TTCATTCATCTCCCAAATATGACCGATACGAAACATTTTTTCTTGTAGGTTATCATAGCCACCGTCTCTTTGATAATAATCAAACCTTCCGTTTGCTATTAGATAATTTGAGTCATTAAGTCGATACAACTCTTCAACCATCACAGAGCCTACCTCTTCTTTACTAAAAGATGATAATAGCTCTTTATTTGTAGGTGATGGATTATTCAATAACATACCTACGTAACTTCTACTATTTGTGTCATATGTTTTTTGCTTATAGGTCAATGCTCCTAAAAGTTTATGATTACCAATATTTAACTCTTTTGATAAGGAGGCATAGTATTTTTTAAATGTTAAATTTTCTTGATAATATTTAGGCATTGTAGTAGCTATAGTAAATAAATTGGAAGGATTAATAACCGGAAGCATCATAATACCTTCACCGTTTAAAAGCTCAAATTCCCTCTCGTTTTGGTCAAAACTTATATTAAATTTCACTCCGTCATCAAATACTTTTGTGAGATTTAGATAATAATCTTTTGAATATGTATAACCGTTATTTGGCTTAATATCTCTTGCAAGAGATACAAAAGGGTCTTTTTTGGTATATCCATACCCAAAATCAATATTTAAATTCTCTTTTTGGAGATTGATATAAGCATACTCATTCTCTTCATTTTTTGATACTTTTTCGCCGTCTATATAATCTTTGTGTTTGAGTTGCGAAGTATTAGCAAATACCATATAAGACCACTCTTTTGAGGTACTTGAACCGTACATGACGGATGTTTCTTTATCATTTTTTGATGATATTGAACTTCGCACAAGACCGCCGTTTTCTTTGGAAGGTTGTTTTGTATAAATTTTAATTATAGTCGTTCCGGACTCATGCCCCAAACTCAAAGAGCCCTCACCGTAATAAACTTCAATATGAGAAACAAAATCAAGAGGTAAATCATCCCATACCAAAAAAGGTGAAAGCGTATATACGGAACTTATCTCATGGTCATTTAAGTACATTCTAACGGCACTACTTACACTATTTGTAGCTGTTAGCAAAGATAAATTATGCACTCCGTAAATGTTATCCATATAATTAAACATTTTTATAGATTTTAGTACATCACTTAGCTTATAAGCTTGTAACCGTTTTATATCATCTGCGGTTATAACGCTAATGTGACCTATAGTTTCATTTCTTGTTTTATAAGAAAGTTCGGAAGATACTTTATAGTTTTTTAATAAATCATTGATTGTTTCTTCATTGTTAGCCATTAACATAACGCAAGATATAAACAATAAACTAACTATTTTCAAACAAAAAACCCTTTCATAATAATGTACAACTGAAAATTATATATAAAACATTATTAAGAAATTATTAACTACTATCATATTTTATCAATTTATAATTGTAACTTATAAAATATTGATATTTTTTATCAACAAAATTAAGTTACTATATGATAATATACAAATATTTTACACTTTTATAGGAGTACGCTATGTTTTTTGGCAAATCAAAAGAACTCGAAGCAGAGATAACTAGACTTCAATCTCAAATCAATGCTTTACAAACAGAACTTGCAAAGCAGCAAGAGTCTTTTAACACACAACAAAAAGCTTTAGAAAATAGTTTTGAACAAGAGAGGCAACTTATCAAAAAAGAGCTTGAAGAGTATAAGCAAATAGCTTCTATCTCACAAGAAGAAGGCTTGGTTGTTTTTGACGGTAGCGGTAATGTAAAGTTTATCAATGCCAGAGCCAAATCAAATTTAGATAACCCTTCACAAGTATTAGAAGCTGCACGAAGTGGCTCAAATAGAGTGATATTAGATGATTGTGAAGCGAATATGGTAGCACACAAAATTAATGACAAACTTGTGGTATCATTGAAAAAAACATCTATACATGATGATAAAGACGATGGATTACTTCATAAACATAACCAAAATATAAATCAGTCTCTTACAAATACTCAAAATGTTTACTTAGATTTACTTGGAGAACTTGAAAGTATGATGAGAGAGTCAAAAGAGACGGCTACAGGTTCTACCAGAGGTCTTAAACTAACTCAAGATATAGTATCGGATACTACACTCCTTCATAAAGAGATAGAAAACGAAAATGTTATCGTAAACTCTTTGGTTCAAAAAAGCAAAGATATTTCAAGCGTAATTACTATGATTCAAGAGATAGCATTCCAAACAAATATTCTTTCACTTAATGCTGCCGTTGAAGCTGCAACAGCAGGTGAAGCAGGAAAAGGATTTGCGGTTGTTGCTGCGGAGGTAAGAAATCTAGCAGGAAGAAGTGCTGAAGCTGCAAAACAAATCAAAGATGTTGTCGATACTATTCAAAGTGAAACGGCAAGTATCAAAGAGAGTGCTGATTCCGTATCAACTGTCGTCAATCAAACAAAAGAGAGAGTTGATATACTTATTAAGTTAATGCAAACATTCCAAAAAAATGCAAATAGATCTGTTTATGAGGTAGAAAGCGTAAGTAACAAAATTTTTATAAACCTTGCAAAACTTGACCACGTAATATACAAAAACAATCTATATCAACTAATATTCGGTGAACATAGTAATTTCAAGGCTGTTGACCACCATAATTGTAGGCTTGGTAAGTGGTATGACACAGGTCTTGGAAAAACAAACTTTAGTTTCACGAAATCATATAAAATGCTTGAAAGACCTCACGGCGTAGTACACTTTGAAGCAAATGAACTTGCAAAAGAGTGTGCAGGAGCTAGTGTGACATGCTCAAAACAAATCATAGAAGAAAGAGTTTCCAAAATAGAACACGCAAGTGAAGATGTATTTAGAATTTTGGACGCAATTTTAGATGAAAAAACAGAGGCTGTTATGAAAGAAGATGCCGTGGAATTATTTGATAAAAAACACCCAAATGGAGTTCAACAATCATCTAATACAAAAGTATCATTCAAAGAGCAACATGCTAATTCAAGTTGTTGTTCTCACCACTAATCAAGGAGTATAAAATGGATAAAAAATTTAAAATTGCTATTGTGGATGATGAATCTGAAATCCTAAATATGTTAAGTAGATTTTTACAAAGAAGCGGTCAGTATGATATAGTAACTTTTTTAAATCCTGTTAATGCAGTGGCAACTATAGATGATAGCTATGATGCGGTTTTGCTTGATATTATGATGCCACAGATGGGCGGTCTTGAAGCCTTAGAAAAAATAATGGACAAAAATCCAAATCAAAAAGTTATTATGATGACTGCTTACTCAACTTTAGATAAAGTTCTAAAGTCTCACAAAGAGGGAGCTACACATTATCTAATGAAACCTTTTAATTCACTAGACAGTGTTGAAAAGAAACTTCAAGAAGTTCTTAGAGGTTAATAAAATATTATATGCTAAAGTATAAGAATTTAGCAATATATATTGCACTATTTTTATTTGTAGAGTTGTTTGTATATTTAGTACTAGATTATCAAACAACTCTTAAAATAGAGAATAAGATTGCACTATATGAAACACGAGTAAATGACAACTACGATATTTTATATCAATTAAGTAAAGACTATGTCGATGCCAATTTTGATGATATTTTATATACGCAAAACGTGGCTTCTATCCTTGCAAATGCAAACAACGCTCTTGACAATGAAAACGCATTAAACGAAATAAGAAATACTCTTCATAAAAAACTAATCAATAAATACAATTCTATGAAAAAAATAGGTATCGTACAGTTTCAATTTGTTTTAAATAACGGTGTTAGCTTCCTAAGATTTCATGATCCAAAAAGATATGGAGATGAACTGCTACCTTTTAGAGAAAGTCTAGAATATGTTCATAAATATAAAATGCCGGTACATACATTTGAAAGCGGTAGGATTTTTTCAGGATATAGATTTGCTTACCCTATTTTTACAAATGAAGATGTATTTGTAGGTAGTGTGGAAATATCTTATAAAGTAGAACACATTATAAATCACTTTGAAAAGAATTTCTTTAAAACTGTTTTTATAGAAAATAAAGAATCAGTCGTAAGTAAACTTTTTGATGATTTTAGCAAAGACTACGTAGAATTCCCAATACACAACGACTTCGTAATCAAAAAAACTATTTTCTCAGGTACTACAAACTATGAGTTGATAAAAGATTTAGCCGCTCACACAGATAAAGCAGAAATTGTCAATAAAATAAATTCTAAACAAAGCTTTTCTATATACTACAAAAATGATAATAACAACTATGAAATAGTCCATTTTAAAGCTGTATTCCACACTCTTACCAATAAATTCTTAGGATTTGTCGTATTAGCTTCACCTATAAATGACATTCAAGACTATATAAATATTTTTTATATAGGGTTTTTTATACTCTCTTTATTTGTTTTTATTATATTTTTGTATATTTACACACTTAAAGAGACTAAAAAAGAGTTGAGTACTATTTTAAGTCATGAAAAAAAACTTCTTGAAAAAATAGACCAATATGTAATTTACGGTAAATCAGATTTAAGTGGAAATATCATAGATGTAAGTGAAGCCTTTTGTGAAGTTTGCGGATATACTAAAACAGAACTTTTGGGTAAAAAATTTAAAATGTTACGACATCCTGATATGCCAAAAGAGACTTTCAAAGACTTATGGTCAACAATAACATCAGGCAATGTATGGCAAAGAGAGATAAAAAATCTAGCAAAAGACGGTAGTTTTTATTGGGTAAAAATCAATATTCAACCCGACTATGATGAAGACGGCAAAATAGAGTCTTATACGGCTATTTCACAAAATATATCCTATAGAAAACGTATAGAAGCAATTTATAGGGATATTAGGTTTCAAGTGGAACAATACAATGCAATCTTTGATAATGCAAACAGCGGTATAGGAACTATAGATTTAAACGGTAATTTTTTAAAAACAAACAACAAATTTTCAGAACTTTTAAATATTACGGCAGAAGAGTTATTAAATATAAACTTTGCGGAAAAACTTGAATATGAATCAAGAAATGCTTTTAAAATGGCTTTAAATCAAGTTAAAATATCTAGTAAAAACATACAAAAACTACCGCTTGAATATAGTAAAACTAAAAAATACAAATCATATTTGGAAGTATCTTTAAACCTTCTTCCGGATAAAAACTCAATAGTTATAGTAGCTAACCCTCTTGATGATAAGATAAAACTCCAAAAAACATTGGAATTTAACAAAACTCTTTTATATGCTATACCGCTTCCTGTCTTTATACAAGACAAAGACTTAATGCTAGTGGAATGTAATAAAGCATTTTTGGAGTTCTTTAATCTTACAAAAAATGCAGTAATAGGTAAAAAATTACAAGATATTATAGGTAAAAATCTAACAGAGTTAATACCGCAAGAACTATCAAACCTATATAAAAATCAAGATGAGTACAAGATAGAAAAAAATCTTGCAATGTATCAAACAAAAATCAAAAATTGGCTCGGTGTTGAAAAAACTGTTGAAATATATAAAACCACATATAACTATAAAGACAACTTCAACGGTATTATAGGTGTAATGGTAGATATAAGCGTCAAAGAGGAACAAACAAACAAACTTCAACAAACCATAGTAAATAAAACATTGGAAAATATAAAACAAACACAAGAGTTTGAAGAAGAGAGACTAAAAAGTATAAAATTCCAAGCAATAGGTCAACTAGCAGCAGGTATAACTCACGAAATAAATACACCTCTAACATTTGCAAAAGGTAATCTTGAAATGATGCTTTACGACATAAAAGACCTACCTAATAATACTATGAAAGATAATTTACTTGAAATCAGCGATAGTATAATGACAGGACTAAATAGAATAGCAAATATAGTTGAGAGTATGAGAGAAGTATCACAACAATCAAGCGAAGTAAAAGAAGATATTAACTTATATTCTACCCTTTTAGTTGCACTTACCATGGCACACAATCGTGCAAAAATTATTACGAAAATATATATAAACTCCGATGAATTTGAAATAGGTATGGATAAAAATAGCTTTGTTTTTATGAGTAATATTCAAAAACAGCGAATTGAGCAAGTATGGATAATCATCATAAATAATGCCCTTGACGAACTTGTAAAAATAGAACCTTTTGAAAAAAGATATTTAGACATCAAAATTGAAACAAAAAACGGGTACAATATAATCTATTTTAGAGATAATGCAGGTGGAATTCCTGAAAATATTAAAGATAATATATTTCATCCTTTTGTAAGCAATAAAACTTCAAGCGGTATGGGTATAGGTCTTAATATAGCTCAAAAAATTATAAAAGATAACAACGGCGAGATTTTGGCATATAATGACGAATTTGGAGCGGTATTTGAAGTGAGGTTACCTTGTATATAGGATTTATCGGTGATATAGTAGGACGTCCAGGTAGAAAAATAATCAAAGAACATTTAAAAAACTTGAAGGACGAATTTAATATAAGTTTTGTAATAGCAAACGGTGAAAATGCAAGTCATGGCTTTGGACTTACCACAACCAACTGCGATGAGCTTTTAAAAAGCGGCATAAACATAATAACAGGAGGAAATCACTCCTTTGATAAACGCTCCGACATGGAAGCATTGCTTAAAACGGATAATGTTTTAAGACCTGATAATTACCCACAAGGCGTAGCAGGAACAGGTCTAGCGATACGAGAAATAAACGGTGAAAAAATAGCGATATTAAACCTTATGGGACAATACGGTATGCCTACCGTTGACAATCCTTTTAATCTTGCTAAGGCAAGAATCACAAAGCTTCATGAAGATGGTATCAAAACAATTATTATAGATTATCACGGTGAAGCTACAAGTGAAAAAAGGGTAATGATGATGATGTTCAAGAGTCAAGTCAGTGCAATATTAGGTACTCATACTCACGTAGGAACCGATGATTTGACTATATGTGAAGGAACAGCTTATCTTAGCGATGTTGGACTTACCGGATGTAGGGATAATGTAATAGGGATGGAGAGTGCCGTACCTATCAAAAAAGCTACCACAGGGCTTGGCGGTCACTTTGAAGTACCTAACAACTGTAAATCAATCCTTCAAATGGTAGTCGTACAAATAGAAAACTCAAAAGCCGTAGATGCTTTTAAAATAAAACTTTATGATAACGGTCAAAGGGTCGTTACAAAGGCTTTTATTGAAAATTGATATATCTAGTAGTTATGATTTACTAATTTTTCTTAAAGAACTTGATTTACTCAAAAACTCACCTAAATTTTGGTGGCCTGAGTATGGAACTTTCAAAGTAGTAATAGGTGCTATTCTCACACAAAATACAAAATGGACAAACGTAGAAAAATCTCTATCGAATCTATATAATTTTATCCAAAAAGAGACTCAAACTATAGAAGATGACGAGCTTATAAGCTTTATTTCAGATATTGATACTTTAATACTATCAAATCTTATAACTCCAAGCGGTTTTAAAAATCAAAAAGCACCTAGAATAAAACTATTATGTAAAAATATCGTAAATGATTTTGAAACATTCGAAAACTTCCAAAAAAACGTCTCAAGAAAATGGCTCTTAAAACAAAAAGGGATAGGACTTGAGAGTGCAGATGCTATTTTATGTTATGCTTGTCAAAAAGAAAGTATGGTAGTTGACAGCTATACAAAAAAGCTTTTAGAACATTACGGCTACGAATTTGAAACTTATGATGATATAAAAGATTGGTTAGAATTTGGAATTAATGAAAATTACGATAAAATAATTCAAAATTACGGTTTTAATATAACTTTAAATGAAATATATGCCAGATTCCACGGTAAAATCGTAGAATATATGAAAAAAAAGGATAGTTGATGATTATTATTCCTCAAACAAAAGGCGGTGTTGGAAAAAGTACCGTAGCTATGCAGGTAATTGCCCCTTATCTTTATAAAAAACACGGTAAGAAAATCACTTACATAGAAATAGACGATGAAAATAACGATAGTCAATCATTTACTAGAACAGAGATAGTAAACAAAAGAATGTTAAGTACAAATAAATTAAGTGAACTAGACGAGCTTATTTTGATGGATGACAATCACCAAGTTATAGTTGATGTTGGTGGAAACAAAACTTCATCACTTGTACTTGAAGAGATAAAAAAGGTAGGATCATTCGGTAACGTCAAATGGATTATACCTCTAGGAGACGGTGAACTAGACGGTAAAAATGCCATAGCTACTATGAAAAAGATAAGAAAAATAGAAGAAAACTCTCAAAACAATATGCTTTTTGCACTCAATCGTGCCATAAGTACGGAGCCTGATTATTTACAAGAGCAGTTTATCAACTTTTTTGGACACAAATATCTTCAAAGCAACTCGGTACTTTGCGATTTTGTAAAAGACCCTAAATATTTTGCCGTCAAAAACGACAAAATAATAACTATGAGTAGATATTTAGGTAGTACGGTTTGGGAAATGGCTCACAATAATACAAACTTCACTCAAAAAGCTATGCAATGCAAAGAACTAGGTGATATAGAGGGTGCTAGAAAGTTCTTATTTTTCAAACGTCTTCAAACTGAAGCAAAAGATTATGTTTTAAATACCTTAAATCAAATTTTTTGCTCACTAGATAATTGGATAGAGATTAAAAAATGAGTGATATGAGTTTTAAACAAGCAAAGGAGCTTATAGAGCAACTTGAACTTACGGAACTTGGAGTAAAACAAAATATAAACGGTCTTCAAAAGGTAAATGAAGATTTACAAAAAACATTTACATATCAAGAAAAAATTCTTGATATGATACCTAAAACAAACGAAAAACTAAACAATCTAAAGGTAATAGTAGGTATTAATATAGGTTTTGTTATAGGGTTATTAATAGGTAAATTTTTTCTATAAATTATTAAGGTAAAAAGATGAGTAAACAACAAGAAATTATAACAATGTTCAACGATATTGCGAAAACTTACGATTTGGCAAACAGAATCTTAAGTATGGGTGTAGATAAAAGCTGGAGAAGAAAAGCTTGTGATTTGGCATTTGGTTTTTACGATAAAAATGAAGTTTCAAAAATAGTTGATGTTGCATGTGGTACCGGTGATATGATGATAGACTGGCAACAAGGTGCAATTAGAAACGATATAAAACTTCTTGAGATTGCAGGAATAGATCCAAGTACTGGTATGATGGAAGTGGGAAAACAAAAGATACCAAACGGTGTTTTTATAGAAGCAGGAGCTGAAAACCTACCGCTAGAAGATAATAGCGTAGATATTATCTCTATCACATACGGTATCAGAAACGTAGTACAAAGAAAAGAGGCGTGGAGAGAGTTCCAAAGAGTTCTAAAACCAAACGGTCTTGTTGTTATTTTGGAATTCACGAAAAATAAAAAAGAGTCTTTGTTAGACAATGTAACTGCGTTTTATCTGAATAATATCATGCCTACCATAGGTGGATTAATCTCAAAAAACAAAGAAGCTTACACATACTTACCAGAATCTATAGAGGATTTTATTACAAGTGATGAGTTAAATGAAGAATTAAAAGAAGCAGGATTGAAACCTCTATATACAAAAGGGTTTTCTATGGATATTTCTACACTTTTTATAGCAAGAAAATGACAGGTAACCTAAACCCTTTAACTGTCTCACAGTTAAATACACAGATAAAATCTCTTCTTGAATCTACATTCGTATCTGTGTATGTGGAAGGGGAAATAAGTAATCTAACAGTACATAGTTCAGGTCATATATATTTTTCCATAAAAGATAAAGATTCCAATATAAGTTGTGTTATGTTCAAAGGAAATACTTACTCTTTGAAATTTAAGCTTGAAGTAGGACTTAAAGTAGTAATAAACGGTGCAATATCTGTTTATACACCAAGGGGTAGCTATCAGCTAGTATGTTCCAAAATTGAGCCAAGCGGTATCGGTGGACTAGCACTTGCCTATGAACAACTAAAAAAGAAATTCAAAGATTTGGGATATTTTGATACAAGCCATAAAAAACAGCTTCCAAAATTCCCGCAGACTATTGTGATTGTTACGTCACCTACAGGTGCTGCTATAGAAGATATGAAAAAAATTGCAGCTCAAAGATGGCCACTTACAAAGCTTATTTTAGTACCTACTCTAGTCCAGGGGGAAAATGCCAAATATGACATAGTAAGCTCTATACAATATGCCGATTCTCTAAAAGCAGATATTATGATAGTAGGTCGAGGCGGAGGGAGTATAGAGGACTTATGGGCTTTCAATGAAGAGATAGTTTGTGAAACGATTTTCAATGCAAATACACCTATCATTAGTGCTGTAGGGCATGAAAGTGATTTTATGTTAAGTGACCTAGTAGCCGATGTCAGAGCCTCTACACCGTCAAATGCTATAGAATTATCGTTGCCTTCAAAAAACGATATGCTTTTTTATATTGAAGATTTAGCACACAATTATGATAGATATTTTATGAATATTATAAATCAAAAAAAATTGATATTAGATAGACTGGTATCGCAGTTTCAACAAAACTCAATCCACATCAAACTTGATAATATGCAAAACAACCTACTAAATATAAAAAATAATTTTCATACACTTCTTAATAACATATTAAACTCGAAAGAAAAAGAGATTAGATTTTTATTAGAAAACTTTATACTTAACGAGCCTTCGAAGAAATTAAATAAAGGCTTTATTCAAGCATTCCAAGAAAACAAGATTGTGAATTTATCAGACCTTGAAATAAATGATATGATTGAGATGACTGATACGAAAATATACATCAAAGCACAAATTATAGATAAAAAAATATTGTATTAATATTGTTGATTAAGCATTATTTCGTTATGATGATTAAATAAATTTAATTGGAGATAATATATGCAAACAAGCAGAAGTTCAATTGGTGCCAAGATAACAAAATACATGGTAGCCATAGGTGGTATTTTCGTAGCTTTAAGCGTATTGGTTAGTTTTATACTTATGAACAGTGTAAAAGAAGATGTTTATGCTTCAACTACTGAATTGATGGTTAGCAAAATACTAGCCGGTGAAAAAGCAAAATTTGATGTAGGTATAAGTAATGCCGTAACCATAGCTCAAAACGGTGAGATTATCAATTCTCTTCTAAATAACGACAGAGAGTTGGCGATAAAAGCCGTAGGTAAGATTTCTTCTAACATGAAAGAAGGCACTCCGTTTAAGAATATACAAATTCATATTCATACTGCTGACGTTAAATCATTCTTAAGAGACTGGCAAGTAAATAAGTATGGTGATGAATTGGCGTCATTTAGACATACTATCAATAAAGTAAAAGAGACAAAAAAACCATTGAATGGCATAGAGGCAGGTAAAGCAGGTCTTGTAATAAGAGGTATAGCTCCTATTATGAGTAATTCACAATATGTAGGTTCCGTAGAGTTTATTCAAGGATTTAATTCGGTAGTAAAAGACCTTGAAAAAGATAGTATTTTTACGCTTGTTTTAATGGATGAAAAATTTACGGCAGGAAGTTTCAAACAAGAGGACAAAGTAGGTAAATATCTATTAAGTCAAAACTATGTAAATAAAGAATTTTTACCTGTGGCTCAAGCCCTTGACTTTGATACTCTACTAAAAAAAGGTAATTTAAAAGATAGCAAATATTTTTATACATTTACAAATATTAAAGACTTTTCAGGTGCTGACGTAGGTATATACCTGATGGCAACACCGATAGAGGTAGTTAACGATTCCGTTGCAAAAAGTTCTAAACTAGTTTACTTTTTACAATTCATTATGATTGCTATGATTATAGTTATGATAGCGGTAATTATGGTTATGATAAGAAACAACGTAATCAATAAAATCGCACTATTCAAATCAAGTTTTGTTAATTTCTTAGATTTCGTATCATTTAAAACTAACAAATTCAAAGAAAACGAAAATATACCTGATGATGAAATAGGTGATTTATTGGAAAACCTAAACAACACAGCCATAGAGTTTGATGCGAGATTAAAAGAAGATATGAAGGTCATGGGTGAGATAGTTTTAGTAACAGACAAAGTAGAACAAGGTATCTACAAATGCTTGATACATTCAAATACACAAAACCCTATGATTAATACTCTAAAAGTGACTATCAACAAAATGATAATTCAAATGTCTCAAAATATGAATGATTTAAAGAATACTTTAAGTCACTATACCCATGATGATTTCAGAGTTAGGGTAACTATAGATAAAAGAATCAAAGAAGATATGAATGAAATTTTAGAGAGTGTAAATATACTTGGTGAAACATTGGCTAGAAATGCAAAAGTAAATATGCAAAACGGTCAAATCTTAGAGGACAA
Organism: Epsilonproteobacteria bacterium UBA6211; assembly: GCA_002421845.1. Classification (GTDB taxonomy): domain Bacteria; phylum Campylobacterota; class Campylobacteria; order Campylobacterales; family Arcobacteraceae; genus UBA6211. The sequence continues at coordinate 12,287 of DISL01000106.1, forward strand.
TGCAAATTCTATGGCTGCTTCTGTTGCAAATGTTGCACAAAAAGCAAACGAACAAGCAGCATCTCTAGAAGAAACGGCAGCAGCTGTAGAAGAGATTACTAGTATCACAAGAAACAATGCGTCAAATGCAGTTTCAATGGCTACACTTGGGCATAAAGTAAAAAATTCAGTAAATGTTGGTCAAAACCTTGCAAGTAAAACTGCGACATCGATGGATGAAATTAACCACCAAGTAAATGCTATCAATGAAGCAATAGCAGTGATAGATCAAATAGCATTCCAAACAAATATCCTTTCACTTAATGCTGCAGTTGAAGCTGCAACGGCAGGTGAAGCAGGCAAAGGATTTGCCGTAGTTGCTGCGGAGGTTAGAAACCTTGCTTCAAGAAGTGCTGAAGCAGCTAAAGAGATAAAAGCAATAGTAGAACAAGCAACAGCAAAAGCAAATGAAGGTAAACAAATATCAGATGATATGATAAAAGGTTATGATGAACTTAATAACCATATATCAAATACCATCAAACTAATAGAAGATGTAAGTAATGCAAGTAAAGAACAAATGCAAGGTATTGAACAAATTAATGACGCTGTAACGATGCTTGACCGTGTAACTCAAGAAAATGCAAGTGAAGCAAATAACGTTTCTTCAATAGCTAGTGAAGTTCAAGAGATGGCTCAAAGCCTAGTAAGTGATGCGAAAACGAAGAAATTTTAAAAGAAGGTGATGAGCTAATGAGTAACTGAGGTACTAAGTCGGTAAGAGAATATTTTCTTACTCAGTACCTAAGTACCTTAGTCACTCAGTACCTTTAAGAATAAGGAGAACAAAATGTCCAAAGAAACAGTATTAGATGATTATGCATTTTTGGTAAGTGAAACAGATGAAAAAGGTATTATAAGATTTGCAAATGATGATTTTTGTAAAATTGCAGAATATGAACTAGAAGATATGATAGGGAAGCCACACAATATAGTAAGACACAAAGATATGCCAAAAGCTGCATTTAAAGACCTTTGGGATACGGTAAAAA
>DISL01000020.1 GCA_002421845.1 Epsilonproteobacteria bacterium UBA6211
CTGCGGATTTTACATTTGTATGCCCGACTGAAATTGCTGCTATGAATGCAAAATATGATGAGTTCCAAGAGTTGGGTGTAGAGATACTTCCAATATCAACTGATACAAAATTCTCACACAAAAGATTCGTAGAGACTGAGCCTATCTTAAAAGGTTTGAAACTTACTATCGGTGCAGATACTACTAAATCTGTAGCAGAATCTTTCGGTGTACTTATCGAAGAAGAGGGTGTAGCACTTAGAGGTAGATTTTTATTCAATCCAAACGGTGTTTGTGTAGCTCAAGAGGTACAAGCTGATTCTGTAGGAAGAAACGTAAATGAGTTTTTAAGACAAGTAAGAGCGTGGCAACATGCGACTGCAACGGGTGAGGTATGCCCTGCAGGTTGGAGACCTGGTAAAAAAACACTTCCCGTAAATACTGATGTAGAGCAAATGACAGGTAGAGTAGGTGATTATATCACGATAGAAGAGATTTTATCTTAAGTCTTTAGATACGGCTTTTGCCGTGTCTATGACAATAAACTTGAAAACTACGGTTGTTTCACTCTCCTCCCCCCCCCATATAAACAAAAGTATTCAACCGTAGCTTTGAGGTTTAGTTTTTTAGAGGTAGTTTGATAGTAAAACAAGCACCTTTACAAGGAATCATATCTGATTCATATTCCATATTTTCCAAAGATAAAATACCGTTTAGATGTTTGTGTACTATTTCATGGGACATATAAAGCCCAAGTCCCGTACCTTGAGATTGATGTTTGGTGGTAAAGTACGGTTCAAATATCTTTTCTTCTATATCCTTCGGTACACCACCTCCATTATCAAGTATTGAGATACAAGCATACTCTTCTTGTAGATAAGTGCTGATTTTTATATGTTTGTATTCAAGGTTTTTTTCTACCAATATATCTATAGCATTTTTGATGAGATTTATTAATACCTGAGTTAGCTCATTTTCTAGATTATAAATTTCAATTTTAGTGAAATCACATTCTAGAGTAATCCCTTTATTTGTGAGCGTAGCATCTAAAATAGACAAAGTTTTTTTAACACATCTATCCAAATGGAAAAATCCCTTTGCCTTATCTGGTCTGAAAAAGTTTCTAAAATCATCTATTGTTTTTGATAAAAATTCAAGTTGTGCAGAAACTTTTGTAACCATTTCATCAATATCTGTATCGCTGATAGTACCCTGAGTCCACTGTAAGACTTGAAGCTTTTGAGTTGTTATACCTATAGCTTGAAGTGGTTGACGCCATTGGTGGGCTATATTGCTTATCATCTCTCCCATTGATGCCATTTTTGATTGTTGGAAAAGTATTCTCTCTTTGTGTGCATTTTTTTCTACTTCTTCTTTGACTCTATTTTCAAGAAGCTGTGTTAATTCTAATAATTCTGTATTTTTTAGCTCCAAAAGTTTTTGTATCTCTTGCTTTGAAGCTTTTTCTTGCTCAAAAAGTTGTTGCCACTTTTGCAGTTCAGTTATATGTTCATTCATTTGATTGGTAGATTCCACTTAATAAAATATTCATTATTCTATCATATTTTATATAAAAAATATTACACTATTACAATTTTGTTACAAAAATATCTAATAGATTTGATTTAAGTCAAAGAAATGATTTGATTTTTTTGATAATATTTCAGAAGTAACCGGCAAGAAGTATTGTAGATATAAGTTGATTTGACTTTTTATAACACCTCACAACAAGCAACAACACCTCCTTTGTGCTAAAAAAGAAGATACGATTGCCGGTTATTTATAAGTTAAGGATAAGTCCTCTTATAACAGCTCAATAAAATTTTATCCTAAGTATCTTTAAGTTGATATAAATCAATGATAAAAATTCTCTTTTTAAATAAAATTTCTTTAAAAAAAGGCAGAATATGGAAAATAATACAAAGTTTTTTGATGATGTTGAAAAAATAGTTATGAATGAACCTCTTGGTGGGTTTTTGGGTAGCCAAAGCGTAAGTGTTTTTTCATTCGGTGATGTGGTAAAGCTAAGCGGTCATTCATGCCCTACGGTAGCAGGTGCTTATCTTATGACGTTGTATGCCCTTAAAGCGTTACATAATAACGATGAATTGCCTATACGAGGTAATATAAAAGTAGAAATGAGAGGCAAAAAAAGTGAAAGCGTAGTGGGCGTTATAGCAAATGTAGCTTCATTTATAACAGGTGCAAAAGAAGAAGACGGTTTTAAAGGTCTTGGCGGTATATTTGCTAGAAATAATCTCTTGTTTTTCGGTGCAAAAATCCAAGGTGAGATGAAGTTTACTAGACTTGATACCAAAAAAAGCGTTGAAGTGAGTTATGATATATCAAATATTGCTTTGAGTGACTTTGACGGTAATTTGATGCAAAAATCTCTTATGAATAAAGCTACGAAAGAAGAAAGTGAGCTGTTGGGTCAACAGTGGCAAAAAAGGGTAAGTGAGATACTTCTTGTGCATAAAGATAAAGCGGTGATAGTTCACCCTTAATATGATGAATTTAAGCCAAAACTCCGTAAAATTAGGTAATACAATACTAGGATTTTAAATATGGCTTTTTCTTCTTTCAATCTTTGCCCACAACTTCAACAAACTTTGGCGAATATCGGTTTTTCTATACCGACACAGGTACAAACCAAAGTTATCCCTTTGGTTTTGGAAAAAAAAGATATTTTAGCAAAGGCAAAGACGGGGAGCGGTAAAAGTGCTAGTTTTATTTTGCCTATTTTAGAGCTTTATTCAAGAAATAGCTATGAAGGGAAATCAAAGGTAAGAGTTCTTGTACTTACTCCTACAAGGGATTTGACTATCCAAGTGGCAAAGGCTTTTGAGCTTTTTGGCAAAGGCTTAAGTAAAAAGCCAAAAGTAGTGAGCGTCATAGGCGGAGAGGGGATAAGTGAGCAACTTTATGCTATCCAAAAAGGGTGTGATATACTAGTAGCTACTTCTGGGCGGTTGGTTGATATACTAGATAAAGGGCAGTTAAATTTAGCTCATATTGAGTTTTTTGTACTTGATGAGGCTGATAAAATGCTAAATCTTGGTTTTAGTGAAGAACTTGATAAAATACTTCTAAAACTACCTCCAAAAAGGCAAAACCTCCTTTTCTCAGCAACTTACCCACAAAAAATTATAGATATTGCATCAAAAATTACTACGAATGCAGTGGAAGTTACTATAGATGAAGATATACCGACCGTTGATACGGTGACACAAGAAGTAATATCTGTAAATACCGAAAATCGTGGACCGCTTCTACGTCATCTTATAGCCTCAAATCCTTCTTGGGGACAAGTCTTGGTATTTATGGCAAATAAAAGAGCCACCGATAATATAGCTGCTAAGTTTCGCAAATATGGCTTTAGTGCGGAGTCTTTTCATGGTGATTTGACTCAAGAGGATAGAAACTTTACTCTCGATGAGTTTAAAGCTAAGAAAATCAAAATATTATTTGCTACGGATATAGCTGCAAGGGGTCTTGATATAGATGGGATTGATTGTGTGGTAAATTATGATTTGCCTAGAAGTTCTAGTGACTATATTCATAGAATAGGGCGGACGGCAAGGGCAGGTAAAAGTGGATTTGCTTTGTCATTCGTCACCCTTGAAGATACTGAACATTTTAAAATTATCAAAAAACAGTGCAAATTAGATATAGAGCCAAAACAAATAGAAGGGTTTGAGCTAGTAGGAACTCCACTAACCAAAGAAAAAGGGAAAGCCCCAGTCAAAGGGAAAAGAAAAAGCAAGAAAGATAAGCTAAGAGAAAATATAGCTAAAGATTCTTGAATTTTTTATTGAATCATAATGCTCAATTCGTATCTATCTTCATATACCCCAAATCTGCATTTCCGTTGAGTCGTTTAATAACACTTGATTCATAAGATAGTGCCAGTGATGTGATTTCTAAAATTTTTTCCAGAGTTTTATAGTATTTAGAAGGGTTTTCGTATGCTTTATTGGCTTCTAATATAGAAATCTCTTGGGAGTTTTTTGCCATGATAGATACGGTATCGTTTGGTTTTATAGTCCCTTCTTCCAAAACTCTATAGTACCATCCTGTAAGTCCGCTTGTATATATTTCGTTTGTAAATTCTTTGTTATTCCATCTTTTGGAGATTTTCCAACACGGTTTTCTAGGTTGTGATACTTGAAGTAGAGCGTTGCCTATTTTGTGAATATCTCCCAAGCATACGGTACTTTCATGAAGTCCGCTTATAGTGATGTTTTCTGCCAATGCACCAAAGGGAATATCTGATACTTTAAGGAACTCTCTCCAATGGGGATAGTTTTCATAGCTGTTTGCAAAAACCGCTTTATCAAGTCCACCGTGATGTACTTTATCTGCTACTTCATCACCTATTATGCCTAGTTTGCCTACCCATACTTCATCGTTTACTATATCTTTAAATGAAGCACTCTCCCAGTATTTGTCCAAGAAGTTTTTTGACTCTTTATCACCGTAACTTTTTGCTTTTCCTATTTGTATAGATATGATTTTTGCTTCCATATTATTAGCCTTAAAAGAATATATGCAATTATATTTAATTTTATACAAAACTTGTTTGATTTGTATCAATTAATAAAAAAATTTATTGATTTTAGTCAAAGCTTTATTTACATTATTTATATAAACTTTCATGGTTTAATGTTTTTTCATTTATATTATATAAAGGTATCTATAATGTATTCAAATCATTTGTTATTGTTTTTAAAAGAGGGTGATAAAACAACAGTTAATTTAATAAAAAAGCATATATTGTTTTTTGCCGTACTGGTTGTGTTGCTTATAGGGAGTTTTGTATTTTTATATATTGTATTTGATATTCACCAAAAAGATACGTATCATATAAATCTAAGCGGTAAGCAAAGAATGCTTACTCAAAAAGCATCATTTTTGGCTTTGAAGATTGGGGCAGGTGATGCTATAACAGAAAAAAAAGAGCTTTTAAATCTTGTGGTAACAATGTACCAAAACCATATTTTTTTATCAAAAGAGTTAGT
>DISL01000096.1 GCA_002421845.1 Epsilonproteobacteria bacterium UBA6211
TGTTTCCTTATCCTTGGCAAACAAACTACTAGCCCCCAACAAACAAATCAAAATAGTCAATCTCAACTGCCTCAACATACTTAAATCCTTTCTAATCTTCTTTATGTCATTATACCACAAAGAGTTTTAAAAGGCTTAATCGTGAACGATAAAATTGTAAAACTATTACAAAACAGTAATATTCTAGAGAAATTGATTAATTCAGATGTAATTAAATTAAAAAACGGTAAATATACATTAAATACGAAGTATATAATGGGTACCGTTGAATTAAAATATAAATATGCTTTACTACATTTAGAAGATGATGAATACACTCCTCATATCGAATTTGAGGATTTAAACGGTGCATATAACGGTGATGTTGTAATCGCAAAAAAAGTATTCCACCCACGTGCCAAAAACAAAATCAAAGTGGAGTTTATAATATCCAAAAAACATGCAAATATTCTTGTATATAAAAAAGATTTTACACTTTGGAGTGTTAAAGAGTCTTTGCCTATAACTTATGCCTTTGAAATAAAGAATTTAAAAGAGCTTGATGTAGCCATAATAGATACTCAAACTAATACCATAGTAAAAAATATAGGTAATTTAAATGACCCTTCTATAGATGAGCAAATATCACTTATTTTATATCATGAGGACTATAGACTTGACCCACACTTTGAAGAACTTGACTACCATACTCCTACACATAATGAAAATAGAGTTGATTTAAGTGAATTAAACTTTTGCACCATCGACCCTGATACCGCAAAAGACTTCGATGATGCTGTGTATTACGATGAGGAAAATTTTACAATTTATGTGGCAATAGCAGATGTTAGTTCATATGTATTACCAAATACGGCGATAGACAAAGAAGCTAGAAGAAGAGCATTTTCACTATACTTCCCACACAAAGTATTACCGATGCTACCGCACAAACTAAGTAGTGATTTATGCTCTTTAAAACCGGATGAGCCTAGACTCTCTTACGTGTTTAAAATGAAACTAGACAAAGAGACGCTTAGTATAATACAAAGTGATTTATTTGAAGCAGTCATAGTATCTAAAAAAAGGTTTACTTACGGACGTATAGATAGGGTTTTAGCAGGTAAACTAGATACCTATACTCCAAAAGAAAAAGAACTTTTCGATAATCTCACAAAACTTTACCAAGTTACTCAAAAACTAAAAGCAAAAAGACTTCAAAAAGGTTATGATTTCAGAACAAAAGAGAGTTCTTTGAAACTTGATAAAAATCTAGAACTTCAAAGCGTAGAAGTAGAAGAATCAACCCCCTCCCATTCACTTATAGAAGAGTGTATGTTACTTGCAAATATTGCAGCAGCAAAAAAACTCAAACGACAAGGAATTTTCAGGGTGCATGAGGAGCCGTCTCAAAAATCTATGCAAAATCTTTTAACGGAATTAAGTTTACTAGGGATTGACGCAAATCTAAAAGCAGACATTCATCAAACCATAGCAAATATCCAAAAACAAGCAAAAAAAGCTCTATTATCCGTTGAAGTTGATGATTTGATTATAAAAGCTCAACAACAAGCTGTTTACAGCTCCGTTGCTTCTAAACACTTTGGACTAGGATTTGATAGATATTCTCACTTCACATCACCTATTAGAAGATATGCCGACTTGGTTTTACATAGGATGTTAAAAACAGGCGAAATACCTTCGGATATTGCAAATGTTTGTGATGAGATAAGTATAAAAGAGAGAGAAATAGATCAAGCCGTATGGGATTTTGAAGATAGAAAATATGTAAGATGGGCTGCAAAAAGAATAGATATGATTTTTGTTTGCGAAATAGTAGATATAGAGAAAAAAATTGCCGTCCTTACAGAAGGTGCATACGGTGCTAGAATCAAATTTGATAACTACAAAAACCAAAAACTTTTTTCAAAAGTAAGAGTACAAATAAAAAGTGCAAATATTGCAACAAAAGAGATTTTAGGAATTATAGTTTCGTGAACAGTAAGTCGTAAGTCGTGAGTTGTAAATAAAAAACACTAACGATTAACGATTAACGATTAACGATTAACGACTAACGGAGAAAATATGTACAAAGCCGAATTTGATACTTTATTAAAACAAAACAAAACTTTTAACGCATATATGTTTTTTGGAGAATCTACATTTTTAGTAGATTTTTATACAAAAATGATTGCTCAAAGTTTTGCGCAAGTAGAAGATATACAAAAGCTTTATTTTGAAGATTTCAATATTGCTAAAGCAAAAGATATTTTACTTCAATCTTCTCTTTTTTGCGATTCTAACGTCTTAGTGATAAAAACAGAAAAAGCCTTAAATAAAAAGGAATCAAGCGAAATAATAGAAGCTGTAAACACAAACAGTGCTAGTAAAGTCATAATCGGTTGTTTGGGTGATACAGACTTTAGAGAAATGGCAAAAAACTTTGATATAAAACAAAATGCCGTAAATGTAAGATTTTACAACCCATACCCTCAAGAAGCATTAAAAATACTTCAAAATAGAGCAGATGAACTACATCTAAAATATGAAAATACAAATGTTTTTATGCATCTACTGAACATGCACAAAAACTCTCTGGAACTAGCATACAACGACCTAGAAAAACTTTCATTACTGGATGAATCCATATCCCAAAAAACCGTAGATAACAACTGCTTTGGATTCGGTAAAATAAATATAGATGATTTTATTATTAAACTGCTCAACTTCAAAGATATATCAAATGATATTAACTATTTGCTAGAAGAAGGAGCAAATGAAGTATATCTAATAAATCAAATAACCTCTTTCGTGTGGCAACTTTATATGTTCAATAGCTTTATAAAAATAAATGGATATATAAATTCATCCGATATTTTAGGTTATAAACTACCTAAAACTATTGAAGATGAACGGGCGAAACTAGCTATAAAATTCCAACCGGAAGATTATTTGAAAATATTAAATTATCTATTTGAAATAGAACTAAAACTAAAAAGTTCCTCTAATATTGACAACGATAGTTTTTTACAAACTTCTTTAAGAAACTTTTCAACAATTTTTTGATATAATCGCATACTTTTTGTGGATTTATTGAAATAACATCCGTTAAAAGCCTTACTAATAGTCTCAGTGCTATTGGTTATATATACCCAAAAGGAGAATGTATGTCAGTAAGACATTATGAAACGATGTTTATAGTTAAGCCTACTCTTACAGCTGAAGAGATTGCGGCTCAAATCGATGTTGTTAAAAGCAACATAGAGAAAAACGGTGGAGAAATAGTAGCAGTTGATGATATGGGTTCAAGAAACCTTGCTTATCCAATCAACAAAAACAAAAGAGGTTATTACTATGTAATGTACTTCAAATCTCCTGCTTCTTCTATCTTAGAACTTGAGAGAAACTACAGAATCAACGAAAATATCTTAAGATTTATTTTCATTAAATATGAAACTAAAAAAGAGATAACTGCTTGGACAAAAATGAGCGAAGACGCTGCGAAAAAAGTTAAAGCGTAAGTAGTACTCAAAAAAAGGACCCAAAATGTATAATAAAGTTGTAATGATAGGAAACTTGACAAGAGATATTGAGCTTAGATATTTACCAAGCGGAAGTGCCGTTGCAAAAGGTGCAATAGCAACTAGCTATAAATACAAAACTCAAACAGGTGAACAAAAAGACGAAGTTTGTTTTTTAGATTTCAATATCTTTGGAAGAAGTGCCGAAATTGCTAACCAGTATTTAAAAAAAGGGTCTAAAGTTTTATTAGAAGGTAGATTGGTTTTAGAGCAATGGACAGGGACAGATGGTCAAAATAGGACAAAACACTCTCTTAGAGTAGATACTATGAAAATGCTTGATGCTAAACCTATGGGTGAAGGTAATAATATCCCTTACCAAGGTGGCGGATACGAAGCACCTGCTATGAATAGCGGTTATAACAAACCTCAATCAGGCCAATCAGGACAGGCTGGTGCCGGTATGCAAAGGGTTGAACAACAACACTATATACCGGAATATGATATAAACGATGACGAAATACCATTTTAGGAAAAAGGAATAAAAATGGCTGAAAAAAGAAAATACGGTAAAAAATATTGTAAATATACAGAAATGAAAGTTGATTTCATTGATTATAAAAACCTTGATATTTTAAAAATATCTATGAGTGAAAGAGGCAAAATTATGCCAAGAAGATTAACAGGTAATGCGAAAAGAGCTCAAGAGATGGTAGAATTAGCTATCAAAAGAGCAAGACATATGGCACTAGTTCCATACGTTGTTGACACAAGAAACGTAACAGACGCTGCTTACAAATAATCTTAAATAGCCCTTTTTTAAAGGGCTATTTTTCTTCTATTTTTTTATTTAACACTTGGAATTGGTACTGATACTCTTCAACCCTTTTTTGTAAGGCATCCATTTTTTGTAATAAATACTTTTTCTCTTTTTTAAGTTCTTTTATTTGATTGTTTAACTCTACTATCTCAATTTCACTTTTTGTTAAACTATCTTTTTTACTCACACTTGATTTAGTTTCTAACTCTTTAGTATGTAACTGATGCTTAAAAACATCACTTTTTAAAGAGATAATTTGTTTCTTCATAGAGTTCTTTTCCTCTTCGTCTTCAGTCCTAAGATAAGAAAAAGATCTATATTTAATAATCGTTTTATCTTTATTAAAAATAGGGAATATCGTAGAGTTAATATAAAATATTTTGCCGTCTTTTGATATGTTTTTAAATTTACCGCAATAAATATCACCATTACATATTGTATCCCAAAGAATATCATATACGTTACTATGATTAAATTTTAGGAAATCAAATCTTTGTCCTATTATTTCATCAAAAGAATACCCGCATACATTACAAAATATTTCATTGGCATAGGTTATACTACCGTGTGTATCATATTCGCAAATTAAATTCTGAGCATCAAGAATACTCATAAATTGATTCAATTCGTTTCTTTGTCTTATAATCTCTTTTGTTTTATCAGATTCTTCCAAAATTTTTGAGATTATCTTTAACGTAGTATTGATTTGAATAGGTTTGAGAATATAATTAGCAATGTTTAATTTGATGACTTTTAGTATAGTCTTTGAATCATCAAAGCCTGTATTTACGAGTATAGGAACGTCCCAGTTGATGTCTCGCACATTAGATATAAAGTCTATTCCGTTCATTATAGGCATATTTAAATCGGTTAAAATTAAATCTATATTATCAATATTGCTTTTATATAATTCCAAAGCTTCTTTGCCGTTAGTTGCAACAATTACCTTATCAAAGAATACCACAAACAACTCTTCAGTCTCTTGCCTTACGGTAGCTTCATCTTCCACGTACAAAATTGTGGCTTTTGATAATAGTTCTTTATTTATATTAAAGCTATCTTGATTCATATCACTTCCATATAAAAAATATTCTTTTAGATTCTACAGAATATTTACTTATATAAAGTTTTTATTTTGGTCTAAAAGCTTTAATTATTTCTTCATTTACTTCTAAATAAGGTCCATTCATCAAATCAATACAATAAGGTATTGCAGGGAATACCGCATCTAAACACTCTTTTATAGATTTTGGTTTCCCTGGTAAATTAACTATCAAAGAACTTCCTCTTAGTCCAGCTGTCTGTCGCGATAAAATCGCTGTTGGAACAT
>DISL01000098.1 GCA_002421845.1 Epsilonproteobacteria bacterium UBA6211
CTTGATGACGGAAGGCTAACCGATAACAAAGGTGTTACGGTGGATTTCAAAAATACTATTATTATACTTACATCAAATATAGGTAGTAGTAAGATTATCGAGATAAGCGACAAAGAGGCTAGACGAGACGCTGTTATGAAAGACCTTAAGGGGTATTTTAGACCAGAGTTTCTAAACAGACTTGATGATATTGTGATATTTGAACAGCTTGGCTTAAATGCTATTGAAAATATAGTAACATTGATGTTCAATAATATCAAGAAAAAAGTGAGCGAAAGAGAAATAGAAATCACTTTGAGTAATAGTGCTATCAAATATATAGCCGAAGCAGGATTTGACCCTGTATATGGTGCAAGACCGCTTAAAAGGGCATTGTATGATATAGTTGAGGATAAACTCGCTGAGCTTATCTTGGAAGATAAAGTAAAATCAGGAAACAAAGTCTCTTTTGATGTGAAAGACGGGGAGATAGAAGTTAGCGTTTCGTAAATTGATTTTTCGAGAAACACCTGCTAAATTAGTACGGTGTTTCTTGATAAATACTAAAACAATTTTTACCTTTATTCTTAGCATCATACATAGCTTTGTCCGCTTGGACAATCAACTCTTTGATGGTGACTTGATTGGTAAGAGAATAAAAGCTTATACCGATACTTGCAGATACTTTTAGTTCTATTTTATCTCCGTATTTTATAGGTGTTGAGGCTATTTGTAATAGGCGGTTAATAACATTTTCATAGGGTTCATTAGGATTTGTGATATGAAAAATCATAGCAAACTCATCTCCTCCAAGTCTAGCTATGGTATCTTCACTTCTTAAAGCCTCTTGGAATTTGAAAGATAGTTCTTTTAGTAGTACATCTCCTGCATGATGACCGTATGTGTCATTTATCACTTTGAAGCCGTCAAGGTCGATAAATGCAAGACCGAAACTACTACCGTTTCTTTTTGCCAAAGAGTGGGTTTTTTCAAGTATTGTTTCAAAATAGTGTCTATTAGGTAGATTTGTAAGTGCATCATGGTTTGCTTTGATTTTGAGTAGTTGTTCTTCTTCTAGTCTTTGTGTTATATCTATTGCCAAAGAAACCACTTCATATCCATCGTCATCTTGAAACTTAGGCAATCTCGTATTATGCCACTCACATGTTATCCAACTGCCGTTTTTTGTCATATTTTGATTGATAAAGATATGCAGATTGTTGTCTTGAAATATATCTTCTATATGTTTTGTAAGATTTTGTTTTTCATAATTAGGTACCAACAAATCCAAAAAGTTTCTACCTATTACCTCATTTGCACTCCATCCAAAAAGTTTAGTGGCTTGTTCATTCCAGTCGGTTATTATGTACCCTTTTTTCCATACTACACCGGCTGAACCTGAGTTTTGGAAAAGTATTTTATGCCTTTGTTCGCTTTTGGATAGTCGTTTATTTATAAGATAGATATAGTAAGCTATAAACATAACGATAGACAAAATAGACATAAAAAATGCTATAAGTAACACGACATTTTTGTACTCTTCCCAAAAAGATTTTTGAGGAGTATATAAAAACTTATCAAGATTTATATCATTATTTAAAAATCCAAGTTCTTGATAGATGCTTACTATATGTTCCCATCTCCCTTTATGCATATACCCAATTTCTAAAATATCTGGATAGATAAGTTCTAGCATATTTTGAGCTTCAAACTCGTAATACTCTTTGCTTTTATTTTGTGTATTGTAGTGTTTCATAATAATATCTATAATCTCATCTTTGTTTGACATGGCGTATTGCCACCCTTGAAAGGATGCTTTTCTAAATGCTTCCACAATAGCAGGATTTTGGTCTAGCATATCTTTTGAGGTAAAAAGATTATCACCGTAAAAATCAATACCGGCTTCTCTAGGTGAGAAAATATTGTATCTTAGCTTTTTTTGTTGGAGATAAAAAGGCTCATCTATGCTATATACACTCATAGCATCTACTTCTTTATTTATGAGTGTGTCAGGGTTGAATGTGTGTTTTATGATTTGTAAAGATTTATAGTCTATATTTTCCCTTTTTAGTAGGGCATAAATATCAGCAGAGCCATCTTCTATCATTATTTTTTTATTTGGTAAATCATGGATAGTATGTATATTGTCTTTGAGAGTCATTATAGCAAGTGGGGAGTGCTGAAATACTACGCCTAGAACTACTAGAGGTTTTTTATTGGCAAAGTCTAAAACTAAGCCACTTGTACCAACTCCAAATTGAGCATTATTACTTAAAATTTCTTCAGTCATATTCATATCATATGATGCTTCTTTTATGTTTACTTCAAGTCCTGCATTTTTATAATACCCTTTGTGCAAAGCAGCATAATACCCTGCAAATTGAAACTGATGCTTCCATTTTAGTTGAAGAGTAACTTCTTTAGTCGTACCAAAAAGTGCAGATATGAGCAATAAAAAAGTTAATATAATTTTTAACATATCGTTTTTCCATAATTGAAATTATTATATTATATCATTTTTATCTTAAGTCATAGATACAAAATCTATTTTTCCCAAGTCTTTTAGCTTCATACATCGCTTTGTCCGCTTGATTGATAAGTTCATTTATTTCTATCTTATTTTTTGAGTAATAAAAGCTAACACCGATACTCGCAGATACTTGAAGCATTGTATCATTGGAGTATAAAACAGGTTTTGAAGAATTATCAAGTATTCTATCTATGATATTGATATAATCATCATCTATTGTTTTCATATTAAAAATAACAGCAAATTCATCTCCACCTAGTCTTGCAACAGTATCTTCTTGCCTTAGAACAGATTGAAATCTCATAGAAAGTTCTTTGAGTAATACATCCCCTGCATGATGACCGTATGTATCATTTATCCCTTTAAAACCGTCAAGATCTATAAAAGCAAGACCGAATATACTATTATTTCTTTTATGTAAGGCATAGGTTTTTTCAAGTATATTTTTGAAAAAATGGCGATTTGGCAAGTTGGTTAGAGAGTCATAGTTGGCTTGTTGTTTTAGTGCCTCTTCTTCTTGTTTTCTTTGTGTTATATCAATAGCGAGTGATACTACCTCAAAATCTCCCGTATCTTCACACTTATGTAAAAGTGTATTATGCCATTCACAAGTTATAAGATTATTATCCTTTAGTAAATTACTATTTGTAAAGATATACAAGCTATGGTTGTTCGTTATAGAATTAAGATTGTTAATTACATTACTTTTATCAAATGCAGGGATTAGAAAATCCATAAAGTTTTTTCCTAAAACTTCATTTGCACTCCATCCAAAAAGTCTGGTTGCTTGTTCATTCCAATCCGTTAAAATAAACCCTTTTTTCCATACTATACCTGCCGAAGCAGAGTTTTGGAAAAGTATTTTATGACGTTTTTCGCTTTTGCTTAGTTTTTTATTTATTCTATGGATATAATATGCTATAGCACCAATCACAAAGATAATTAAACCGGAGATAAAAAAGTAAAAATAAAACCAAGTTAAATTTACTTCTTTTGTTTCAACATAAAAAAAATCATCTAAAGGTTTCGTGAGGCTTACAAGTCCAAATCGTCTATAATTTTCTACTATATGATTCCATCTTCCCGGATTACTGTGACCTATTTGAATAAAATCGGGATTTATAAGTTTTTTTAGAACTTGTGCCTCATATAGAAGATGTTCTTTGGATTTATTTTGTGTGTTGTAGTTCGATAAAATAACATCTACCGTTTCATCAATATTTGTAAGAGCATATTCCCACCCCTTGAACGTAGCTTGGCGGAAAGCCGATACTTTTTCATGGTCTTCTTCGCATAGTGTACGAGAGCTAAAAAGAGTATCCCCGTAGAAATCAAGACCATAAGTTCTAGGTTCTAAAATATTAAATTCTACTCCCTTTTTTGATAATAAAAACGGTTCATTGGAACTATAAGCGTTTATTGCTATGACTTTGTTTTCTAGTAAATCTTCGAGGTGTTTTTCTTTAGGTACAAAATTAATTTTTGAAAGATTTATCCCCTCTTGTAAAAACATAGCCTTTAGTTCTACATCTTGGTCACCGCCCATTAAGGCTATTTTCCCTCCTGTTACCAAATCAATAGGACTTTTGTATTCTTTTTTCGTTAGAAGTATGTTTGGTGAGTGTTGAAAAATAGCACCCAACATGACCACATCTAAACCGTTTAGATAATCAATAATAAGGCTAGAGTTTGATACGCCGAAATCAGCTTTTTTTGATAAAACTTGTTGGACTACGTTTATATCTTCGCCGCCTTCTAAAAGTGATACGTTAAAACCTGCTTCTTTATAAAATCCTTTTTCAAGTGCCATATAATATCCGGCAAACTGAAACTGATGCTTCCATCTTAGTTGTACATTTATATTTTTATCGGAGGCATATAAATTTAGCACAAGTATAAAAATAGTCGAAATTATTCGAAACATACAAAATTCCTAAATAAAGATTTATAAAAAAATTTTATCTTAAATGTTTTTATGAAATTATTTATATCGGTCTCAAATCGGTCACAATTTGACTTTTAAGTCTATCTTAAAGAGTTTAAATATATACTCATGAAAACAATAAAGATATGGTTTATTAAATGGATAGTTTGTTAATATTAAAAGATAAAAAAGTTTTATATGTAGAAGATGAAGAAGTAGTACGAGAAAGCATATGCAAGGCGTTGAGCTTTTTTTTCGATAATATAACTATTGCCAAAGACGGAAAAGAAGCTATGGCTTTGATAGAGAGTCACTTTGATATTATTATATTGGATTTTAATTTACCTGAATACAATGGGATAGATGTAGCCAAAACGTTTAGGGCTAAAAGTGAAGATACTATTATTTTCCTAATTTCAAGTCATTATCAAATAGAAAACTTAAGAGAAGCTATGCAAGTAGGCGCTATAGATTATTTACCTAAACCTATGCGTTATGATGATTTAAAACGTGTACTAACAGAGTGTGCAAGAAGATTTGCTAAGAAAGATGTACGGTATTTAGGTGATAATCTTATTTATAATATAAAATCAAAATCTATTTATAAAAATGACGCAGAAATAAAACTTACAAAAAATGAAATAATATTTTTGGAACTTATACTTGCTAATCAAAAACAACTTTTACATTATGAATTAATATCTAAAGAGCTTTTTAATAGTACAAATGTTGATACTAATATACCCTCAATCAAAAATATGTTGTTAAGACTTAGAAAAAAATTGGGTATACCGTTGGTTGATAGTGTATTTGGTCTAGGGTACAGAGTATTATAAGAATTTTTGTTGTTATAAGCTAAAATCCACTCTCTTTTATTAAGACTGTTACTACTAATTTGAAAAATCGTTTTGCCAAACTTGATGCTTCCGCCGATACAACGGCATTGCCGTGAAAGCGTCTATTTAAGTTTTCTTTGTTTGGAATATGTATCTTCCCGGTAATTTTATAATATGTTTGTTCCGTGTGTAATAATTTATTTTGTTCGGTTCTTGTTGCTATCGGACCTTTAAAATCTGAACTTAATTCAGGATAAGGTAAATATGGAATCGAAAGACCTTCTATATCACTAACATTTCCTTTAATCGTAGTTATATCACCGCTATTTGCAAAAAATATTAGATTATCGTTTATCTTAATATCTTCTATTCTGTTTTGAGGACAAAAGCCGACTAATTCCAAACTATCAGGATTGTATAAATCAATTAAAGGTGTTTTATCGTCTATCCATTGATTTACGTGAAAATAATCGTTGAGTTGTACTATACCGTCAAACGGTGCCGTGACTGTTAATTTTGATTGTATCTCTTTTAGTCCGGCAAGTTCTTGATTTTTTCTTGATAATTGTTCTTCTAGTATAAATCTTTGTTCTAGCATGGTTTTAAAACCTGCTAATTTGTCAAGATGGATATGTAAAAGTTGTATTTCTTTTTCAACCTGTGATATTTCAAGGTCAACTGAAGGGGAATATAATATCATCAGAGTATCACCTTGTTTGACGAAATCCTCTTTTTGAAATAAAATTTCCTTGATTTGAGCATTTTTCGGTGAATATATTTGTACAAAAGACTTTGCTTCTATAATAGCCGGTATATGTACTTTGGTATTCCAAGGGATAAATAATAAAACTATTAAAATACAAAAAATTCCAAAAGAGATTTTATTTGTTTTATTCCATTCAATAGCTTCTTTTTTATGCCACCAGTACAATATCTCTTTATAAATAGGCATCAAAATAAACCAAATGATTTCTACTAAAAATAGGATAATACCGAGAACCTTAAATGCAAAATAGTAAACAAGTAAAGCAATACCCAAGAACAAGAAAAATCTATAAATCCAAGTTAATATCGCATATGTTATAAAGAATTTTCTCTTTCGTTTACTTAAATGTTCGGGAATAGCTTCTTCTAATCCCAAAATATTTTTTCTAATAAACCATCTTGCCATGGCAAATGATCTAGGTTGGAGATTTTTGCTATCGGTAATATCAGATAGGGCATAATAACCGTCAAATCTTAAAAACGGACTTATATTTACAAGAAGTGATGTTATCCAACTTGTTGTAGCTATTACGAAAGCTATGCTTTTAATAGTACCTTCAGGCAAGAAAAACCATAAAAAAGTAGAAATCATGGCTAGATAAAGCTCTGTTTTCATTCCTGCTAGTACGATTTGTAGTCTTTGATATTTTGATTTCAGTTTCCAAGAGTCTGTCGTGTCGGTATATAAAACAGGGAAAAGAACTAAAAATGCGACACCCATAGAAGCAACTTTGCACCCGTATCGTTTGGCGGTAAAAGCATGTCCTAGTTCATGGATACTTTTTACAAAAATGAGTGATACCATATAATAAAAAAAGCCCTCATAGCTAAAAAAATATAAAAATGTAGAAAAAAAGTTGTTTAAATCTTGTAGTACCAAAAGAACCCCTATGAGTCCAATAATAAAGATAATGTTTTGCCAACTTTTCGTATATAAGAAATCTATATATTTTGTATTTTTGTCAAGCCACTTGTCAGGCTTGAATAAAGGTACTCTTATAAAAAGGTAGTTGTGAATCAACCATTTAATAGGTGATTGTTTTGTTTTTTTATAGTCTTGATAAAGTTTTTTGAAACTATTTTGCTCTTTTTGTACGGTTAGATTATTTTGTACCATAAAGTTGATAAAAATTTCCAAATCGCTCTCTTCGATGTCGATTTTGTGTGAATAACGGTTTAGAAAATCTTGAATTTCACTATCTTCTTCCCAAACGGATATGAGCTTAAAAGCCTCTTGACCTATAGTGTAATATTTATTCCTTATAGGGTCAAATAAAAGCCATTGCTTAGAGCCGTCTTCGGCACAAGAAGTTTCCAAAAGTTTTATATCTTGTCTTAATTTAGGGAGATATTTTTTTTGTGATACCATTACCACCCTATCCATTCTCTAAGAGTAGTAATAGGCTTTCTAAATAAGTAGAAGAATAAAGTAACATTTTGAGAGTATAGTTTTGCCGTACCTCTAACACCTATTTTAGGTTTGTCTTCATCATCGTCAAAATTAAGCTCACCCACAATTTTATATGACAAAATATTTTGTATCGTTAGTTCCGGTTTATATGAAATTTGTGTTACCGTACCTTCCCAAGATTTTAACGGTTCATTATCCAAAAATACTTTGACCGGTGTATTTGATTCTAAAAATATAGCATCATCGACCGGAACCATAATTTTTATTTCTACATTATCCGGATTTGCTATAAATAGTATTTTTTCACCTATTTCTACAGGTTTACCTTCCAGTTCTTTGGGGTTATGTACTATCGCTATGCCTGATTGTTGTGCATAAATTTTTGTTTTTTCCAGTTCGCTTTTTGCAAATTCGGCTTCTGCTATTTTAAGTTGGACTTGATTTTCCAGTTCACTCAATTTACTTTTCTGGGTATAATCTAGAAAACTGACTTGGCTAGTACTATGGAGTTGGGCACGTGCTACTTGAAGAATCTTATTTGATATTTCGTATTTACTTTTATATTCGCTATCTTCTATTTGTACTACTAAGTCACCCTCGTTGATAGATTGATTCGGTAAAACATCTACGGATTTAATAACGCCTTTTATAGGGGCAGTTACTATAAACGGATTTTTTGCTTGAATTTCAACAGGTGCTAATATACTCATTTTTACGGGAATTAGCATAATGATGATAAAACCTGCCAATGAATACTTTAAATATTTGTTTGATATTTTAAAATCTTTAATATTTGATATTATAGAACATTTTCTATTTGCAAATAAAAAATAAGCATAAGAATTTGCGATATGTTCTAGTAGTTTTAGTTCGTGTTCTTTCCATTGAGCTTCACGTGATAATATCAATACATAGTAAACCTCAATATTGTTTTGTGTTTTTTTTAAAGGTATCCAGAGTAAATTCCCAAAAACATATTCTTGTAAGCTGCTTTGGTCTATTTTATCCAATTCTTTGTGAGTATCTATAGGATGTATAATATTAGCTTTATCGGACTTTGATATATTTAAAGAGATATTTTCCAACCATTGGTTAAAAGGTGAGGTGGAATCTATAGTAGTTATATTGGATATTGACACAACTTCCAAATTCGACGTGATAGACGGACCGAGCAAAAACGCTTGGTCGTAATCTATCAGTTTGGAGGTTTCATTTGTAATAAGATAATAAAGTTCCTTCAAATTTTCACAGTTTTTACCGTTTTGTTCAAGTTGAAGGAGTGTAGCAAGTTTCTTATCCAATCTTTACCTTTTATGCCGTTAATTTTGAAAGGTTAAACAATAAACTCGCACCGTAAGATTCTTGTTTTTCAATTTCAGCACTTACTTGTTTTTGTAAAGGTACTAGTTGTTGATTACCTTTCATATCTTTGATGTTTATTTTAACATTTATTGTTTTAACACCGTCTTTCCCGGAAGCTTGGATTATTATATCAAGTTCTTCAACACCTTCAGGCAATGTTCCTGTAATTGTACCTGTTTTTGAATCTATTACGAATCCGCTAGGAAGTGGACTACCGTCTGCTAACGTAGCATTGTATGTTTGGTCTTGGTCACCGGATATAGTAATGGATATAAATTTATTTTCGATATTAACGCTTTCGATACCGAAATCATCATTGTTCATACCGTTTTTATTATCATCAAATACTACTTGACCGTCATTACCTACATTGATATTTACGGTTTTGACCGTTTCTGCCAAAGGATTGGCATTTTGAGCTAACGGCGATTGATTTTCATTACCTCCAAGACTATCTAATACATCGCCCGTATTATTTGTATCTCCGTTGTTTACGTTATACCCGCCCGTAGGTTCATTGTAATCTTGAGGTTTAAAATCATTTACAGGTTCTTTTGTCGGTTGTTGTACGGTAGGGGTTTGAGGTGGAGCCGTTACTTCAAGTTGATATGTATATTCTACAGTTTCACCTGATGAGTCAGTAGATTTTACCGTAATAGTAAATTTACCTATTCCTTCAGCTTTACCTGCTATTTTACCGGTATTAGTATCGTATCTTAGACCTTTTGGAAGACCTATTATCTCATATGTATGAGTATCCGTAACATCTAAATCATCAAATATAACCGATAAATCCTTGTCATAAGTTTCTCCAAAAGCTATCCTTTGATTTANNTTAACACCGTCTTTTACAAAAGGAGCATCGTTTTCACCTTCTATAACAAACTCTAAAGTTTTTGTGGTTGTACCATTGATACTATTGCCGTCATCTACCGTTATATCCACACTAACTCTTTGTGTTTCTCCCTCACCTATACTATTGTAGCTTGATGCGTCAAATCTATAATGACCGTCTGAATCGATAGTGAAGCCTATAGGTGCTACGCTACCGTTTGCAATCCGTACCGTATAAGAAGGAGAATCTATATCCGATATAGGTAACACACCTGTTTTAACAGCATTTTCTTCGACATAATCTGTTTGGTCAACAAAATAAGGTGCGTCATTAACTGCATTGATTGATATAGATATAGATGAAGTACTCTCTAAAACATCACCTTCTCCTATATTTCCAAGGTCGCTTAATGTAATAGATAAAGAGTCGTTACCGTTATAGTTTTCGTTAGGCAGATATTTCAGAGCATTTATTGCACTTTGAATATCTGTTAAACTACCTCTAATTTTAATATAAGAAGAGTTATCCGTTCCCTCTANNTGTAAAATACCGTTTCCAACATTTAGCGTTGCACTAAAATCTTCACTGCCTGTAAAATCAACATCACTCAAAGAGATTAAGTTTGTATTTTCAAAAGTAAAACTACCATCTTCATTCATTGATGCCGTAGGATTTACACTGATTACAGGAGCATCATTTACAGGTGTAACAAATATTGAAATTTGTGCAATATTACTTACTTCACCGTCTCCAGAATTATATTGATACAAGAAGCTTTCCACACCATACCAGTTTTCATCGGGAATAAACGTAAATTGTGCAAAATTCCTATTGTCAGCCAAGTTTTTGTCATTATTTAAGATTAATTTACCGTGAGTTAGTTGGAATCCTATAGGTTTTGACGTATCATCATTATCTATATCATTGTCACCATCTATGTCATAATCCGCATAGATGACTTTGCTGTTGTCAAAAGTAGTTATAGAACCGGCAGTCGTGATGACTCCACTGCTATTTGTTATATCCGGAGTTCCNNCCGTCTTCGTTTCCTACTATATTATCACTGTAAGCATTTGGAACGGCAGGTAGAACAAGAACCATTTTTTTAGAAATAGCCTCTTGTAGCGATGAATCTATAGCAGTTACTTTTAAGTAGTCGGCACCGGGTGTTACAAAGTCATTACCATAACCTGCAGTATATGTGATGCCATCACTTGCTGCTAACGTGGCATTTATTTCTTCTATAGTTCCTGTTATGGTAACCGTCCTTGAATTGTTACCTATTATTTGAGAACTATTCACACCGTTTGTTACGTCATCTCTTAGATACAATGAACCATAGTTTGTAGTTTCAAGTCTAACTGTAAGTTGAGTATCGTCCAAATCTGCAAAACTTATTATTGAGCCTAAAGATAATGTACCATTTGGATTTGTAGAGATTGCTTTTTCAACTATAAAACTACTTGAACCAAGATTACTTGTAGGTAAGTCATTGATAGCTTGTAGGTTTACGGCTACGGTTTTTGTACTGTATCTTGCAGTAGTATTACCACCATCACCGCCGTCATTTACTTTTATTTCTATTGCTCTTGATTGTGTGCCGAAATTATCGGAAGGGTTATTAAATCCTACAGCACGAGCTAATGCTTGAACATCAAGTGAATAAGCATTTGCATTTAGATTTATTCTTAAATCNNTTTTGTCCATTGTAAACGGAATCAATAGTACCTATAGTTTGACCACCATAATTTACATTTAAACCGCTTAGTGTGATACCGCCTAGATTTAATACGCTTAAATTGTCTAACGATTCTTTATTAGCAGTTATAGAAAAAGAGATATACCCTCCATCATAACTTGTACCTTCTAAGTCGGTTATCGTAATATTTGGGTCAACTTGTACGGCTGAGCCGTTTTCAACATAAGTTTGTGTAGTCGCAGTTCCACCAAGTAGAGGGGCATCATTTACTGAATCTATAGAAATAGTAAGTACTTGACTATCGATTGAGCCGCTACCGTCACTTACGTTAAACGTAAATTGTTCGGTCACGTTTGAAGATAGAGCGTTCATAGCACTTGAATCAGGTGTATATGTATATGCTCCCGTTGTTCTATTTAGTGTAAGTGTACCGTAACTTCCTGTTTTTGTAACAGTAGAGCCTGATATAGTTCCACCGTCTATACCGTAAGTATATGTAGTATTGCTATCTGCATCAGTTGCACTTAATTGACCGCTTTTCGCACTAAATACATCCGTTCCGTCAGTATCAGTATAATATATAGTTTGCGGTGTAGTCAATGCAACAGGGTCATTTGACTCATTTATTGTTATAGATTTAGTAGAGGTATGAACGACAGGCGTAGTATCTCCTGAAGAAGCAGTAACCGTAACCGTTCTATTTATCGTACCGTTATTTGCAGTTAAATCCGATGTATTTTGATAAGTTACTTTTTGTGCAATTTTTTCTAAAACATCAGATGTAAGATTTGATGTAGGATTTGCTTGAGTTACTTTTACATCATCGATATAAAGTTGAGCACCCAATGCTTTACCACCAGTTGCATCCCAACTACCTGATACGAACACAAATTTATAATCACCATCCGTTGCTACAGTTATAGATTCTGTAGCCCAGTTTGTCATAGCACTTGCAT
>DISL01000109.1 GCA_002421845.1 Epsilonproteobacteria bacterium UBA6211
AAATCTGTTTCAAATATAACTTCTTGAAGATTGTCTGCGATAGTCTTATATCTCTCCTCTTTGTCTGCTACTACTTTAGGCTCTGTTTTTGTGGTAGTTGTAGATAAAACTTCTTTTTTCTTTGGTGCTATGAAATTAACTGTTTGTTGAAGCTTTTCATCACTGTATGCCAACTCGTATTTATCTTTATTTGTAAGCATGGCAAATAATTCTATTACTTGACCTATCCCTATATGTATAGAAAAACCTTGATTTCTTCCGTAACTTTTTGCCCCAAGAATATAAAAATTAGGCTCAGGATTTTGTAGTGTTGTTGCATCAAGTGCTGTTTTTGTAAGTCTAAAATCTACAGTGTCTTCAAGCATCGCTCCGGCAAGATTCATAGGTGAATGAGAAGCATAACACTCATGAATCTGAAGCTCCTCATATAGTGAATTATCAGCTTTAAATCCGCAATTAGATATTATATTGTGTACTTCAACCATTTTTGTACCGTTTGCCGTATTTAGATATACTGTAAACATATCGTCATTTTTATCTATTTTATAAATTGAGCTTTTTTCGTACACTTTTACCTGAGGATGAAACGAATCAAGTAACTCATTGGCAATATTGACCCCATCTACTCTTTTGTGAAAAATATCATTTTTGAGTTGGTAAATATATGGTTTAAGACCTGTTTCATTGATATAAATTATATTAGTCGATAAATCTTCATTAAGGTGTTTTTTTATTTCTAATATACTTTTTGCCGTACAGCAAGTAGTCCCTATTACAAGGTTAGTTTTCCCTTTTAGGACTTCTTTAAAAGAGTCTTTGTCTATAGCATGATAGTTTATATATTTTTGATATTTTTTTTCATTGATAGCCAATACCCTACCATCGCCGAAATGCAGAGGATTGTCATATACGCCACTTGCATCTATGATATTTTTTCCATAAAAGAACACCTCTTCATCATTTTGTGTGGCAAGGATTCTAAAAGGATATTTTTTTCTATTTTGACCTAAAAGGTCTGTTTTTGCTATTTTACTTTTACCTATTTTAATTACTTGAGTATTAAAGGATATTTTTATATCTGCAATTTTAGCAAGAGGTTCTAAATAATTATTGAGATATTCTTCAGTTGTTTCATAATCTTTAAGGGGCTTTTTAAATCTGTCGTGAGCTTTTAGTGTTTGGATGCCTTTTGGAGAATAGTTGTAGTACCAAGGGCTAAACATATCCAAATATGATAGCTTTCTCATATTATGGGCTACCGAATCACCCTTTTCAACTACCAACACTTTATAGCCAAACTCTTGTGCCATTAATGCCGATTCTATACCTATTGGACCTGAACCGATTATTATTAAATCAAAAGTTTTTCCATCAACACAACATTGCATACTTAAAAGCCTCAAATTATTTTCAACCATTCTAATCTAATAAAACTTAAAATATACTTTTTAAAACTGAAATGAGTTCATTTATTGTCATTATAGAAAAGATTAACTATTTAAAAACTTCATAGTCGTATTTATTATATCATCATCGTCTTTACTAGGTGTTTTGATAGTCTCTTTTTTGCCGTCGTTATATGTAATAGTGATATTTTGTTCATAATTACTTATTGTTTTTATGTTTTTTGATAGAGCTTTTATTTTTATCAAAATCAAATCCAAAAATTGTTTTGTAACAACATCAAGTTTACCGAATCTATCTTCCATTTCATTTTCTATTTCATACACCTCTTCTTTTGTTTTTGCACGGCTTAGGCGTCTATATAGTTCAAGTCTAAGTCTATCTTCACTTATATAATCACTGCTGATATAGGCACTTATGGTTAGCTTTATATCTACGCTTTGCTCTTCTACTTTTATTTCACCGCTTAGGGTAGTGATAGCATCTTCAAGCATTTTGATATATAGTGCATATCCTATTTGTTTTATTTGTCCGCTTTGAGCTTCCCCGATGATATTTCCACCGCCCCTTATCTCTAAGTCATGAAAAGCAAGTGCAGTACCGCTTCCTAAGTAGGAGTTTGATTCAAGTGCTACAAGTCGTTTTATGGCATCACTTGTGATTTTATTTTTGTTCTCTACCAAAAAGTAGCAAAATCCCTCTTTATCGCTTCTTCCCACACGTCCACGAAGCTGATGAAGGTCTGCTATACCAAACCTATCCGCACCGTCTATGATGATAGAGTTTGCATTTGGAAGATGAAGCCCTGATTCTACTATGGAAGTAGCCAATAAAATATCTGTTTTGCCGTCTGCAAAGTTTTCCAAAATACTTTCAGAATCTTTTTGATTGATTTGTGAGTGGATAATATCTATTTTTAGATTCGGTACTATTTTTGATATTTCATATTTTTTATCTTCTATGGTAGCGATATTGTTATAGATATAAAACAACTGACCGCCCCTTCTTTTTTCTCGTAAGATTATCTCTTTTACCAGTTTTTCATCATACTCTTTTACAAAAGTTCTTGTACCTATTCTCTCTTTTGGTGGGGTTGATAGGCAACTCATTCCCTTGATTTTCGACATTGCAAGATTTAGAGTTCTTGGAATAGGCGTAGCACTCATAGAAAATAGATGAACGTTTTTTGTGATAGATTTTAATTTCTCTTTTTGTTTTACCCCAAACTTATGCTCTTCGTCTATTATCACAAGGGCAAGTTTCGGTGCAGTGATATTCAATAGTGAGTGAGTTCCCACTACGACAGACAGCTCACCGCTTTGTAGTCTTTGCATCAAAAGTGATTTTTCTTTTGCAGTTGTTTTACCGTCAAGTTTTGCTACCTTTATCCCAAAAGGTTCAAGACGATTTTTGATAGAGATAAAGTGTTGATTTGCTAGAAGCGAAGTAGGGCATATAAAAAGAGTTTGGTAACCTGCATTAGCGGTAGCAAAAAGTGCATTTATGGCTACCTCTGTTTTTCCAAATCCCACATCACCGCTAAGAAGTCTATCCATCACTAGACCGCTTGATAGGTCGCTTAGAAGCTCTTTTATGGATTGTTTTTGGTCTTTTGTATATTCAAATCCGGCACTTTCCCATAACTCTTCAAATTTATAAGGGGGACATACTATTTTGATACCCTCTTGAAGTTCTCTAAGGGCTGCTAAATCTATAATATCTTTTGCGATAGCAAAAAGTTTGTCTTTTACACTCTCTTTTATTTTGGCAAAGCTACCTTTTCCTAGCTTATCAAGTATGGCTACGCTACCGCTATCAGCTACAAATCTATCTATACTATCAAGATTTTCTACGGGTATTAGAAGCCTATCTTCTCCTGCGTACGTTATCACTACAAAGTCTCTTGTACTACCCATGATTTTGACAGGTTCAACACCTACGAATTTACCTATACCGTGGGTTTGGTGTACTACGAAATCACCCACTTGAAGCTCATCTATTACTAGTCTAGCCCTTTTTGCCTTTTTCTTTTTGTATGCCGTATTTAAAGAGATAATAACTTCATCTTTTGATACGAGGTTGATTATCATTTCATCATAGATATACTTGATATTTGGATTATCAAGAGGCAAGTCGTGAGATTTTATTTTGGCTTCCGAGCTTGTTATTACCGTGATTTTCTTTTCCGTATGAAAAGATAAAAATTCTTTGATATTTATCGGTTTTACTTCGTTAAACTCATCGCTTTTTGGTATCTCAAAAATAGATGCAATATCATCTTTAGGTACCCTTTTTTCTTCAAAAATATATACTTCATCTAGTTCGCTTACGGCATTTGGAGTTATTACGCTTATTAGCTCTTTGGTATAGTAAGACCCAAGTTCATCTAAGTGCCAAAAACCCAAAGAGTGTATATCTTTTATAAAAGCGGTAGAGTTATCGTTTTTGATTTTTTCGCTAATATTTTCAAACTTTTGCCCATCAAGAGATAAAAAAGATGGTGTTATGGTGATAGTTTCAAGTTCATCTTTTTGGGATTTTTGGTCTTCTAGGGCAAATTTCCTTATACTTTCGCACTCATCATCAAAAAGCGATATTCTATAGCCGTTTTCGTCATCTATGGCAATATCGATAATATCACCCCTAAAAGAGACTTCCCCTCCGCTTGTTACTATATCTACGAAATAATATCCCCAGTTGTAGAGTTTTTCTTTTAGTGCGTTCAAATCTATTTTATCGCCGAAGTTTATATCAAAAGTATCAAAACACTCTTGTCTAGGGAGTAAATGGGTGATAGTTCTTATGGGTGATATTAAAAGTTTATTTGCTTTTTTATATTTATGATAGCTTCCAAGCTCTTTTGTAATACCGTTTATTTCACCGCCGAAAGAGAGAAGGTCATCACCCCAATTTGCCCTAAAATCAGGCAATACAAAAGGTTCAAATCCAAAATACTTCACAGCATCTTTAGCTTTAAGTGCCTCACGGTCATCAACCACTATAAGTAAGTCTAGTTTTTCTTTTGAAGATTTGATATTTTTTAAAAATGAGAATATATCGTTCATGAGTCAAATTTTAACTAAAAATTAGTTACAAACCACTTGATTTCTACCATTTTTTTTGGCTTTATATAGTCTTTCATCCGCTAGTTTTAAAGTAGTTTCCAAATCATCTTGATATATGCACAGACCTATAGATACGGTAACGCTACCTATTTCATCAAAGTTAGCCCTTTCAACGGCTTGTCTTATCTTATCAGCTACGCTATAACAATTATTTTCATCTATTCTAGGTAAAATAATCAAAAATTCCTCTCCTCCCCATCTTCCAACAATATCACTAGCTCTACAGCTATCTTTTATATTGTTAGCTACATCTATAAGCACTTTATCTCCGACCAAATGTCCATAGGTGTCGTTTACGTTTTTGAAATAATCTATATCAAGAATAATTACACAAAATTTCTCTTTGGTTCTTTGATAGTCCAATTCCATTTCCTGAAGTCTTGCAGTAATGTAATGTCTATTATAAAGTTTCGTTAGATAGTCTTTTGTAGCTAGTTCTTCTACTCTTTTTTTGTCTGTTATGTCTTCTTTGATAGATGTATATCCTACTATTTGATTATTCTCATAAATAGGTGCTATATATGCCTTGACCCAATATCTTCTATCGTTAATATCCATATTAGACATTTCACCGTGCCATACATTTCCACTAGTTATAGTGTTCCACATATTAGTAAAAAGCTCTTTGGATGCTTGTGGGTCTTTCATAATTGAATGTGTCTGACCATTTAACTGTTCTTTTGTATAGCCTGACAATCTACAAAATGCACTACTTGCAAAAGTTATAACACCACGTAAGTCTGTTTTGGTAACCATTACATAATCATCAATGGTTTTTAAATATTCATCCAATTTTTGTTGTTGTTCAACAAGTGCTTTTGATATTTCTTCTTGTTTCGTCTTAGCTTCTATTAGCTCTTGCTGTTTTTTCATTATTTCTTGAAACGTTTGTTTTAAGTATAAAAACAAATCATCATACTCTTTGACATGTAGTACTAGGTCTTTTTCAACTTGTTTTCCCAATACTAAATTAGAAGCATAGCTTTTTAATAAATCAATAGGCTGTATAAATAATTTATTTGAAATACCTATAAAAAGTATTACCATTCCAGCCATAAATACAAATATTATCAATAAATCTCTTTTTAGAAGTATCGATAAATCATCCAAAATCTCATTATCTGAAATCATTTTTACATTTAAAGAACTTTTATTGAAATTAAAATCTAGACTATGACGATACCCTACCACCCCTTTTTTATTTGGACAAACTAATACTTCATCATATTTATTGAGCATCATACATAGTTGTTGATGCTTTTCCGTAGAGTCATAAAGTATTTTTGAATCTCCATAATAAATATCTACCCTAGATAGCTTTGAGCTAACTTTTATTTTATTTAATAACTCTATATTATTGCTTATTTCAATTCCTGCTGCGAATAAACCAATTACTTCTAATGTAGTAGGGTCTATAATACCTCTTGTAATCACCATAAACAAATGATTTTCATCATTAAAAATAGGTATTATATGTTTTGTAACGGATGCTGTTTTTATTTGTTGCAGTTGTGATACAAGATTGTCCGTATTGTACAAAAAATTGCCGCTTAAGATAGGTTCTTGACCTTTTGGGATAATAACCGCAAATTCAAAAGTTTGACTAAGAGGTCTTTGCAACAGTGCGTGTACATAATCTTTATCTTCGTTAATAAAAGCTTGTATATCTTCATCTTTAAAAGCTATAGTTCCAAAAGCTGATTCTAATTTTAGTAGCTCATTATCCAGTATAGACTGTGTAAACCTAACACTTTGTTCAAAATGTTTTTTTGATTCTTGTAGAAAGAGCTTGTTCATAGCATTAGATGACAATACGTAAGCAATATAAGATACAAATACAACGGCAAATAATGTTAATGAAATAAACAATGTTCTAATACTAAATTTCATATTTTTTATCATTTACTATACCTAAATGCTTTTTGTTTTAATAAATCAAGTTTTGTATCATCAATATTTTTATCTATCAAAATAAATTGCCCACTATAAATCAAAGGTATTTTATGACTTTGCGATGTAATATCAAGTTTAATAGCCTCAGCCATTGCAACTCCATTATCATCGTTCATTCTCATTACAGTAACATCAATTTCACTTTTTTTAAGCATTTCTATCTCTTTATCTCCGCCACCCCAACCATTTAGCAATATCTCTTTAGATTTAGATAAACTACCTAAACCATGAGTTGCACCTACTGAAATATCAGTTGCACAACTATATACAAAATCTATATCTTCTTGTAAATTTTGTAGTACATTTTGGGCATTGTGTGATTTCCCATATGTAAAAAATGATTTACTCGGTATATATTTGTCTCCCATCAAAGATATAAAACTGTCACCTCTCATTTGTGACACATATCCAACATTATGGTAAAGCATAATATACTTAGCACCGTTTGGAAATCTTTTTTTGAAATATTCAACTAATAGTTTTGTACCTTCCGTATGGTCAAATCCTACGTACATAAAAGGCTGATTGTTATCCCAACTTTTTATAGGTGTTGTTATGTTTTGTAGTATAACTTTTGTTTTTTGTTTAGAAATAACTTGAGAAATTAACTTTTGATGTTCTGATACATTAAGAGTAAAAATCAAGTAGTCGCTATTATTTGAAATTGCATTTATAATCTGACTTCTTTGAGATTGTATATCACTAGGATTAATAAAAAAAGCCTCTAAATCATAATCTATTTTTAGCTCTTGCATCCTTAATTCAAAGGACTTTTTACTTCTTAACCAATAATCAGACACCTCTTCATAAGGGTATATTAGCGTTATTTTTATTTTTTTATTTTTGACGGGTATCGAGACGGCTTCATCTTGTACTATTTTATCAAAATTTTCCATTAATTTTTGTTGTTCCGGATGTAAAGCTACATATTCATCTATACTCCAAAAACTACTACCAAAAGTAAATGTAAACGACAGTGCAAAAATTATTAATATCTTATTATTCATAAACGGATTCTATACAAATAGAGTTTATAACCAACTTAAAATATGATTATATCACTTTTTGAGCCGTTTGCAACGCTATATATTATCGTGCCGTGCTTCTTTGCATAGTACTTCATAAGAAGTTTTTGCAAATTAGGTTCAATACTAGGTAAAAACCAAGCATTATTAGAAGTGGCTATCACATATTTTGGGTTACCTTCATATATCTCTTTGCTTGTTGCTTCGTAACATATTGCATTTCTAAACTTCAGACCTTTTATCTCAAAATCTGTAGGTTGCTCTGCCGGTACAAAATCTTCCGCACCTCCGTAAAATGTATCATTTATCCAATCAACCATAAATTTAGGCAAAGGTGTAGCCTCTCCAAACGGTACCAAAACCATCTTATTCGCTATTTGAAATTCACCTTTTGAGAAAAAATAGGTTGAATTATTGTGGTGAGTACCGTCAAAATAAATTCCACCCGTTACTATATCTATTTGGTAACTTAGCTCTTTCAATCTATCCATCAAAGGCTCTTTTGTATTTAGTGCCAAGGCAAATGTAGCCTCTGGTAAAACTACCACCTCGTACCCTTCATTTATAGCCGTTTCTATTTCACGTAAATTTTGACTTATAAGGGTAGATTGGTACTCTCTGTGCCATTTTAAATCTTGTGGAGTATCCATGGTAACCAGTTTTATTTTTATATCCGGTAGTGTGACTTCAGTTTTCTTTATATCTATTACAAACAAAAGCGGTATCAAAAATATCAATAACAATTTAGGATTTATTTTATGGTTTTTTACATATATAAAAGTAGCAAAAAAGGCAAGAACGATAAAAAGAGTTAATTTGTCTGCCGTTAAATATGAAGTTACAAAAACTATTTCAGGCTTAAACCAGTTAAATCCCAGTGGTTCAAAAAACGATAGGAGAAAAATACCAACAAATCTCAGATTAAATCTATCCAAATAACTCGTAACAAAAAACAAAACACCGTACAAAACGGCAAAAAATAAAACTATAAACGGTATAAGATATTGTAGTTCATAGTAAATAAAACTTATACTAATCCACCAAAACCATAAAAGTCCTATAAAAAAACCATACCAAAATAGCCCTTTTTTGTCTAAAATAAGAGTACTATATAAGCCTAAAAGAGCAAAAAACGTATTTATTACTCTATTTTCAAATCCAAAGAAGTCTAAATATATAAACAAACTCAAACTTACAGCACCTAAAAAGGCTTTTATTATGTAACTTTTGGTAGAATTATCCAAATTTCTCAAAAAAAGGACAGGACATGAATGAAGATTTGATAGGTTCATTATTACCTCTGATTGTATTATTTGCAATTTTTTACTTTCTAATCATTAGACCGCAACAACAAACTGCGAAAAAACATAAGCAGATGTTAGAAAATATGAAAAAAGGCGATAAAATTGTAACAAGTGGTGGCTTAATAGCAGAAGTAGTAAAAGTTGAAGATGAGTTTTTTAGAATAAAACTTGCCGACAATACGGAAGTTAAAATCATCAAAGAGTACGTAGCTAGATTAGTTGACGAAGAAGCAAAGTAAGTATAAACTTACTTTGTTATAAAGGATTACGGTGAAGTTTTTTAATTATAGAGTTGTAATATTTTTATTGTGT
The DNA here is from genome assembly GCA_002421845.1 of Epsilonproteobacteria bacterium UBA6211. Taxonomy (GTDB): domain Bacteria; phylum Campylobacterota; class Campylobacteria; order Campylobacterales; family Arcobacteraceae; genus UBA6211. The sequence goes on from DISL01000109.1 coordinate 9,124, forward strand.
AGTGTTTTTGGGATAGTATTTACCATGCCGTCTATTTTGCAGACAGAGTCTGGACAAAAGGTTTCTTTAGGTCTTGATTTGCAAGGTGGTTTGCATATGAGACTCGGTGTAAAAACAGAAGAAGCAGTACACAATAAAATTAGGTCGGTATCAACAAGTTTAAAATATTTTGCTCAAAAAGAGGGTATTTTAATAGAAGATTTTAGACTAGATGATAATAGCATTAAATTTATTCTACTTGACGGTGATGAAATAGAACGTTTAGAAGCTGAGATAACAAAAATAAAAGGTATCCACTTTACAAAAGATGGAGAACTTAATTATACGCTGACTTTGACGGAGCAAGAGATTGTTTTGGTAAAAGATATGGCAGTTTCTCAAGCTGTTGAAACTATAAGAAATAGACTTGACCAGTTTGGTTTGGCTGAACCTTCGGTAACTAGACAAGGGATTAGTGATATAGTTGTAGAACTTCCGGGAATAAAAACCCAAGAAGATGAAAAACATGCTAGAGAGCTTATAGCACGTCCAGCCAACTTAGAACTTATGGCGGTAGATGAAGCAAGAGCAGACCAAGTATATGCCCTAAACGAACAAAGTGCTAGGGAATATGGCGATATAATAAGACTTGACGCAAAAGACTCTAAAGTAAAGTATTTATTAAAAGAACTTCCAATATTGACCGGTGAAGATGTAGTAGATGCAAGGGTTGTTTTTGACCAGTCAAATCTACCTGTTATAAATTTTACGTTAAGTAATGCAGGGGCTAGAATATTTGGAGATTTTACGGCTTCAAACGTAGGAACTCGTCTAGCTGTAGTTTTAGACGGTGAAGTATATTCAGCACCTGTGATAAGGGAGAGAATAGGCGGTGGAAGCGGACAAATAAGTGGAAGCTTTACCGTTATGGAAGCAGGAAATGTAGCTATTGCACTTAGAAGCGGTGCATTACCGGCGTCAGTAGAAATGCTTGAAAAAAGATCAGTTGGTCCAAGTCTTGGAGCAGATTCTATTCAAACTTCATTGGTTGCCCTTATAAGCGGTTTTGTGGCTATTGTTGTTTTTATGGTATGGTACTATGGGTATGCAGGGATTATATCAAACCTTGCTCTAATATCAAATGTTTTTATCATTTTAGCGGTAATGGCGTTTTTCGGTGCTACTCTTACGTTACCGGGTATGGCAGGTATAGTATTGACTATAGGTATGGCGGTAGATGCAAACGTAATTATCAATGAGAGAATCAGAGAATTTATCAAAGAAGGTAAATCTGTAGCAAAAGCTGTAGAAGAGGGTTATGCAAATGCTATGAGAGCTATTTTGGATGCAAATATCACTACGCTTTTGGCTGCTATTATCCTTTATGCTTACGGTACGGGTCCTGTAAAAGGTTTTGCTATTACTATTTCTATAGGTATTTTAGCTTCTATGATTACTGCTATTTTAGGAACGCACGGTATTTATATAGCTTTATTACAAAAAATTAGTAGAGACAAAAACAACAAAAAATGGTTTGGAATCAAATAAGGATAGGCGATGGAATTTTTCAAAAGTGATAAAGTTTATGATTTTATGAAGTATAGAATCCCATTTTTGGGTCTATCACTGTTTTTATTTGTATCGTCTTTGATACTTATTAGCACCAAAGGTCTAAATTTCGGTATAGATTTTGTGGGTGGTTCTATTATACAAGTCAAATACGAACAAGAAGCACCGATAAACTCTATAAGAGAAGAGTTATCAAAACATGACGTATTTAAAAGTGCCGTTGTGACTGAATTTGGAAGTAGTGATGAGGTTGTTATCAAAATCACGAATACATCTACCGAACTTGGTAGTGATATAGGTGACCAAGTAAGTTCAGTGTTAAAAAGTACGGGTAATTTTGAGCTAAGACGTGTTGATATGGTTGGACCAAAAGTCGGTAACGAGCTTAGAGAAAAAGGTATTATAGCACTAGTCCTTGCATTGTCTGTTATTTTGATTTACGTAAGTTATAGATTTGAGTGGAGATTTGCCGTATCATCTATATTAGCTTTAGTGCACGATTTAGTTATAGCAGTAGGTGCTATTTCATTGTTTAGCGTTGAAGTAAATCTTGATATTCTAGCGGCACTTTTGACCGTACTTGGATATTCTATCAATGATACGATTATAGTATTTGATAGAGTTAGAGAAAAAGTATCACAATCAAATTCTAGTGAATTAACTGAAATTATAAATGATTCGGTATCAAATACATTATCACGTACAACACTAACATCATTTACTACTTTATTAGTCGTACTTACACTTTATATATTCGGTAGTGAAATTATAAGCGGTTTTTCATTTACGTTGCTTGTAGGTATAGTTGTGGGTACATATAGTTCTATATTTGTAGCATCCACGTTTTTAGTTCAGTTACAATTTAGTGTTAATAATTTTAGACAAAAAGAAGCAGAAAAACTTAAAAAACAAAAAGAGAAAGATAGAATAAGAGCTATGTATGAAAAAGGCGTAGTTTAATTAAGGAGAAAAGATGGATTGGGGAAAGGTAATATTTGTATTTTTTACGTTGATGTCTTTGACTACAACGGCAGGGTTTTTGTATGAGCCGGATGTAATCTTACTGTTTATCGCAGCAAGTGTAAACGTTATTTCAACTATTTTGAAAATAGGTGTCAAAAATCTACTTTCGGCTGAATTGTTGGCTAGTTCATTGGTTGCAGATTTACACTTGATACCTGCGTTTATAGTTATGACGTCAACAGACCATTTGGGTCTTGCTATCGGTCTTGCAATAGGTGCAATAGCGGCAAATATGTTTTCGGTAGCACTTACTCTTATAGAGAGTGCAAAAGCACAAGAAAAAGAAGAATATTAAATTCGTGAGTCGTGAATCGTTAATCGTGAGTCGTAAAGAAAAATACTACTTACGAATTACTACTCACGACTTACGACTAATGATTTACGGAGTAAATATGCAATATAATCCACAAGAGATTGAAAAGAAATGGCAAAATTTTTGGGCTGAAAATAATAGTTTTGAGCCAAGTAACGATAAAACAAAAGAGAAAAAATATATTTTAAGTATGTTCCCTTATCCAAGCGGAAGAATACATATGGGGCATGTTAGAAACTATGCTATTGGTGATGCTTTTGCTAGATATTATAGAAAAAACGGCTTTAACGTTCTTCACCCGATAGGTTGGGATAGTTTTGGTATGCCTGCTGAAAATGCAGCAATAAAACTAAAACTGCATCCAAAAAAATGGACCTATGAAAATATAGACTATATGAGAAGTGAGTTGAACTCTCTAGGACTTTCTTTTAGTAAAAACCAAGAGTTTGCTACAAGTGATGAGCTTTATACGAAGTGGGAACAAGAGTTTATTATCAAGATGTATGAAGCAGGAATTTTGTATCGAAAACTTACTACCGTAAACTGGTGTCCACATGACTTGACGGTACTAGCAAATGAGCAAGTTGAAGATGAGTGTTGTTGGAGATGCGGTACAAAAGTAGTTCAAAGAGAAATGCCTGGGTATTATGTGGCTATTACAAAATATGCCGATGAACTTCTTACCTCTTTAGAAACTTTAAAAGAGGGATGGCCATCACAAGTTCTTACTATGCAAGAAAACTGGATAGGAAAAAGTAGCGGTTTGGAGTTTGATTTTGCACTTAGCGAGAGTTCAAAGGCAAAACTTGGAAACAACTTCGATAAATTTTCAGTATTTACCACAAGACCTGATACGATTTATGGTGTGAGTTATACAGCTTTAGCACCTGATCATGAGATAGTAAAATATATAGTGAAAAACTCACTGGTTGATGATACAAAACTAGCAAAACTAACAACTATGATGAACACTCCTGAAAAACAAAGAATGACGGAAGATAAAGACGGAGTTGAGCTTGGTATTACGGTAGTTCATCCTTTGACAGGTCAAGAAGTACCGGTATTTGTGGCAAACTTTGTACTTGGAAGCTATGGAAGCGGTGCGGTTATGGCTGTTCCTGCCCATGATGAGAGAGATTTTGAGTTTGCAAGTAAATTTAATTTACCGATTCATAGAGTGATTATCGCTGATGATATGGGCGATGGGTGTTATACTGGTGAAGGTAAATTGGTTGATAGTGACAAATTCAATTCTATGTCAAATGTTGAAGCAAAAGAGGCTATTATAAACCACTTTGAAGCTACAAAACTAGGAAAAAGAACAATCAACTATAAACTAAGAGATTGGGGTATTAGCAGACAAAGATATTGGGGAGCACCTATCCCTTTTGTACATTGTGATGAGTGTGGACTTGTCCCTGAAAAAATAGAAAATCTACCTATTGCATTACCGCAAGACGTAGAGATAACGGGTGAGGGAAATCCTCTTGATACTCATCCTACTTGGAAGCATTGCAAATGTCCAAAGTGCGGTAAAGATGCTCTAAGAGAAACAGATACTATGGATACGTTTGTACAATCAAGCTGGTATTTCCTAAGATATGCAACAGACCATAAAAAATGGCAAACTACGGGTATAGACAAGAGTGATAGTGAGTATTGGATGGATGTTGACCATTACATAGGCGGTATAGAACACGCTATTTTACACCTTTTATATGCTAGATTTTTCACAAAAGCACTAAGAGATGTTGGATATACCACTTCAAGTGAGCCTTTTAAAAACCTTTTAACACAAGGTATGGTTCTAAAAGACGGTGCTAAAATGTCCAAATCAAAAGGCAACGTAGTTGACCCTGATAGCATTATCAAAGAGTTTGGTGCCGATACCGCAAGGCTATTTATGCTTTTTGCTGCACCTCCAACCAAAGAGCTTGAGTGGAATGATAGTGCAGTTGAGGGTGCTTATAGATTTTTGAGAAGATTTTATGATAAGTCTTTTGGATTTGAGCTAAAAGAGTTTTCAAATATTGAGCATGGTGTCTTATCAAAAGAGGAAAAATTTGCTAGAAAGAAAGTGTATGAAGCACTGAAAAAAGCAAATGAAGTATATACAAAAACATATACATTCAACACTTTAATAGCAGCTGTTATGGAAGCTATGAATGCACTAAACGACCAATCAAACGATATGGTATGGAGTGAGGGGTATTATATCCTTACAAATATCCTAGAACCTATCGTTCCTCATGTTTGTAGCGAAGTTGCCGATAGATTATTCGGTAGAGCAAACTTTGATAAGCTTCTTGATATTAAAGAAGAGGTGTTTGAAGAGTCGTTTATAAACTATGCCGTTACAATAAACGGTAAAAAAAGAGCAGAACTTCAAATAGATAAAACATTTACAAAAGAGCAAACACTTGAATTTGCAAAAAAAGAGTGTGCAAAGTGGCTTGACGGTAAAGAGATTATAAAAGAGATATTAGTTCCAAATAAACTAATAAATATCGTAATAAAGTAAAACAATGAAAAAAACACTATTAAATTTTGCGGTTATAGGACTTTTGTTTTTAGGCGGTTGCGGTTATAAACCGGTAAGCCATTATGCAAGAGAGCAAATTCACGGTTTGGTTTACGTTAACAGTGAAACTTCTTTACAAGATCCGCAAAATAGTGTTATTTTACAAGATAGTATCTCTCAAATGATAGTGGGTAATCTTGGTCTTGTTTTGACGGATAAAAAAGAATTGGCTGATACGATAGTAAATGTTTCTTTAGGAAAACCTAGAATTTCTCAAATTCAGTATGATACACAAGGTTACGTAAGAACATATAGAGCCAATGTTACAGTAACTTTAAATTATGACAACAAAGTAAAAAAAGGTACCGTAAGCAGTAGCGGTGAATATGATTTTGAAGCCGGAGATATTTATACTATAACCGATGCAGAGAGATTTAATGCCATCAAACAAGCCTCATCCAAAGCATTGGAAGATATTTTAGGAAAATTAGCTGTAGAGAGTTTTAAGCGTGATAAGTCAAATTGATGTAAGCCTTGAAATTATCTCTTTAAAAGATTTTTTAGAAAAAAAAACTCTTTTTTTTAGTGAAATAAATATAAATAAAGTTAAGATTGCTTGGGACTATATAAGCTTTTGTGCAAAGCCAAAGTGTACTATTCATATAATAGGTACAAACGGCAAAGGGAGTACAGGGCGTATTTTGGCTGAGTATTTACTAAAAAAAGATTACTCTGTTTTGCATTATACTTCTCCACATATTCTTAAATTCAATGAACGTATATGGATAAACGGTAACGATATAGATGATTCAACATTAGAAAAAGCTCATCAAAAACTACAAAAACTTCTACCACAAGAGTATATAGAAAACCTTTCATATTTTGAATATACTACACTTTTGGCATTGCTATTAAGTAACGATATGGACTTTTTAGTACTTGAAGCAGGATTAGGCGGAGAGTTTGATGCTACAAACGTCATTAAAAACGATTTAACTATTCTTACAACCATAGACTATGACCATCAAGATTTTTTAGGTGGCACTATAGAAGAGATAACTTCCACAAAAGTTCGTAGTATGGATAGTGCGGTTATCGTTGCAAAACAAATCCATGATGAAGTTTATGATATAGCAAGAAATATTGCTCTTTCAAAAGGTTTGAAATATTTTAGATTTGATGATTTTGATAGTTCAAAAAAGAATTATGAGATTTTTGAGCAAAAATTTCTAAACGACAATCTTTTATCTGTTATTGCAGCACTAGAATATTTACAAATTCCCTTGGATATTGAGGCTTTTAAAGGTATAACTATAAAAGGTAGATGTCAAAAAATTACACCCAACATTACCGTAGATGTGGGGCATAATCCACTTGGTGCTTATGCAATATACAAAGAATTTGCCAACAAAAAAGTTTCTTTAGTATATAATACACTAAGAGATAAAGATTATAAAAAAGTTTTATCTATTTTAAAGCCCATAATTGAGCATTTATATATTATCGAGATTGATGATACAAGGGCTTTAGAAAGAGATAAGCTTGAAAATATTTTAAATGAGCTTGATATAAGTTATAGTAGTTTTACAAATATCCCTTATGATAGGGAGATATTAGTTTTTGGCTCATTTAAGGTTGTAGAGGAGTTTTTAAAGTTTTATGAGAAATAGACTAATTATTACAATTTCAGATGCAAGGGGGACTAAGTCTTATACGGTTTCAAAGCTAGTTAAAAAGATTTTAGTTTGGCTTTTATTGATTGTTGTATTAGTAGCTACTTTGAGTATGATTGTTATCCCTTTTTTAGGGCAACAACTCTATAAGCTCAATGTTGAAAATCAGACATATTCTCAAGAACTTGAAGATAAAACTCAGGATTTAGAGCTTTTAGATAGTAAGTTACAAGAGATTGAGAGTCAAATGAGTATAGTTCTTGATGCAAACCAATCTCCTATAGAAAGGGCAAAAGTTGCAGCTATAACCATGTCAAATAGGACATATATGCTCAAAGTTATGCCTAGCGGTTCTCCGTTAAAAGAGACTTTTGTAACATCATCATTCGGTTATAGAATACATCCAACACTAAAGGTTAGACAGTTTCATAGGGGAATTGATTTCAGGGCAAGTACCGGAACGCCGGTGTATTCGACGGCAGACGGTATTGTTGTAGAAGCCAACAACACCATAGGGGGACCATTTGGTAGAGTTCTGACTATTATGCACAACTATGGATTTGAAACGGTTTATGGTCATCTAAGTAAAATTAATGTTAAAATAGGGCAAGTGGTTTCTAAAGGTGATTTAATAGCCTTGAGCGGTAATACCGGTAGAAGTTCTGGACCACATTTACATTATGAAGTGAAGTTTGCCGGTCAAAGGCTAAATCCAGCCCATTTTGTAAGTTGGGATATGGGTAAATATGAAAATGTATTTGAACAAGAAAGGAGTGTGCCTTGGGACTATTTGATAAATTTAATAGAGACTCAAAACAAAATTATAGCGCAACAATAATTGCAAGTGATAGTTTTGTAATTGGGGGTATTGATACAAACGGTGATGTTGTAATCAATGGTAAGTTTGAAGGTGTTATAGTATCAAAAGAGACGGTTACTATAGGTGAAACCGGTGAGGTATTCGGTGAAGTAAAAGCTGATACCGTTCTTGTTTGCGGTCTTTTAGACGGTATGGTAGATGCTACTCACGTACATATTATGGCATCGGGAAAGATTATGGGCAAACTTACATATTCACATTTGACGGTTGAAGAGAGTGGTTTTTTTGACGGTGAGGTGAAAGTAAAAAATGCATCATTCAAAAGTAGATACGGTGAGATTAAGCATAAATTCAATTTTTTATCACAAGGTAATTCAAAAAGTTCATAATATATGAGTAGTGATTTAAAACAAAAACTAGAAATCTTATATGCTCAAAAAGATGAAATTGAACAAGAGATAAAGAAAATAGAATTTACTTTGTCTCAGAATTTATCAACAGATGATAAAATAGAGATTTTTTACGAAACTTTTTTAAAACCCTACAACTCAAATATATCAAAAGGAGATATTAAAAATCACCTTTTGGGACACTCTAAAATTATATATGATGAATCTATAGCTTCTAAATACTCTTATGTTATGTTTTGTGTGGATAAAATAGATTTAACGAAAATTCAAACACTTCTTTTACAAAAATCGATTATAGTTCACTATGAATATCCCACTGATACAAAAGTAAATTGTTGGTGTTTTTTTGAGTATGAGTACGATTTAAGTATGTATGAGAGGATAAAATACTCATTACAAAAAATTTTTGCAAATATTAAAGTGGAGTTTTTCAAAAAATACTCTTTTGCTTTAAATTTAAAAGATATTCAAAACCATAAAAGACTTTTTATAGATACTCTGACCGGTGAACCATATAACCCCCAATGGAATTTCTTAAAGAATATCAAAAAAACAACCCATTATTCTATACTTGGACTTCTTGATAAAAGTATAAATATAGTGCTTGATGAGAATATACATATTCCAAATAATATCAATTTCCAAATATTAAACGAACTAAAAACCTTATTGACCTTTGAAAATCCAACCTATCAGACATTACTTAGGCTTAGAAAACCAATATATAATACACCTAAATTTATCAAAAATTTTACACAAACAAAGAGTGAGTTGGTAATATCAAGAGGCATCAAAGATACTCTTTTAAAAATTCTGAAATTCCACCATCAAGAATATAATATCATTGATAACCGTATTTTTCAAAAACAAGAGCAATTCAAAGTAAAATTCAAATTAAGACCAAATCAAGAAACAGCTATCGAGCAACTTTGTTCTTATGACTATGGCGTATGTGTTGCACCGCCTGGGTTTGGCAAAACTTTGATAGGTGCAAAGATGATAGAGCTTAGGAAGTGTAACACTTTGGTACTCGTAAATAAAAATATGTTGCTTGACCAATGGGTACAAAGACTAAGCGATTATTTCGGAGTATCGGATAAAGAGTTTGGAATCCTTGGAAAAAGTAAAAATACTTTAAATAAAAAATTGGACATAGCAACCATTCAAAGTATCAAAAACAACGAAGATATTATAAAAGAGTATTCATTTTTGATAATAGACGAGTGTCATCATATCCCTGCATATAGCTTTGAAAGCCTTATTAAACAATTTCGTGGTAAATATATTTTAGGTCTTAGTGCAACGCCACACCGCAAAGATGGCTTAGAGCCTTTATTGTTCCATCAAGTAGGGGCAATAGTGTATGAAGAGAGTCCAAAAGCAAAACACAAAAACCAAATAGTTAAGCTTATAGAGAGTGATTTTGTGACAAACGCTCAAACCTATACGGAGATTTTAGGTGAGCTTATCAACGATAAAAAACGAAACGATATCATTATCGAACAAGTAATAGAAAACAAACACAGAAATATCATACTTCTAAGCGATAGGGTAGAGCATATCGAAATCCTAGAATCTTTGCTTAGCCAAAAGAATATAGATTTTGTTACAATCCATGGTAGCCAAACAAAAAAAGAACAAAATGCAAGTCAAGAGATTTTGACAAAATCACCTCTTATATTATCAAGTAGTGCTTATTTTGGAGAGGGTGTTGATTTGGAACATTTAGATACCATTATTTTTGCTACTCCTATCTCATACTACGGCAGAATCATCCAATATTTAGGACGTGTGGGAAGAGGAAGCGATATTACCGATACCCTTTGCATAGATATATTAGATTCTCACAATCCAATCTTACTTAGCACTTACAAAAAAAGAAAAGAGGGCTTTATTAAATTAGGGTATAAAATCATTAATATACCGTTAAACTAAAGTTTAAAAGCAGTTAACCTTACACTGTTATACTTTCACTATATTAAAAATATAGGAGAAAGATATGAAAAAATTAGTTACGGCGACGGTTTTAGTTGCAACATTAGGTTTCGGTTCATCGGTATTTGCTTGTATGAATCAAGGTTATTCAAAAGGGTGCGGGGATTCACAACCTAAATGCGGTAGTGAAAAAAATATGAGTTGCGGTTCACATCAAAAAGGTGGATGTGATATGATGGGCAATAAAAGAGTTATGATGTATGCCATGGATACTATTATGAGTCTTGATTTGTCAAAAGAGCAAGAGTCAAAAATAGATGCAATTATGAAAGAGCATATGGATGAGGTAAAAGCAAAAACAGATATAGTTTCTGCATTTAGTGCCGATAAGTTTGATAAGAAAAAATTTATGGAAGCTCAAAATACAAGAGAAATTATGGTACAATCCAAAGCAGATATGTTAGAAAAAGTATATAAAGTTCTAACAAAAGAGCAAAAAGCAGAGTTAAAAGCAGAGCTTGATGATTTTATAAAATATTCAGGTAAAAAAGGTTGCGGTAGCGAAAAGCCAAAAGGTTGCGGGAGTAAATGATAAATATTGCTATGATAGAAGATGATATGGAGTTGGCAGGGATGCTGACTTCATATCTAAAACAGTTTAATATCAATGTTAC
>DISL01000054.1 GCA_002421845.1 Epsilonproteobacteria bacterium UBA6211
GTTCTTGTACTCAAAAACTGGTCTGCTTCGTTTAGCAGTAAAATAGGTTCTGATTTTGATTTTTGAACTATTGATTTGTAAGTATCAAAAATATTTCTTACGTTTTTCTCACTTTCTCCCACATACATAGATAAAATTTTGCTACAATCAAAACTTAATACTTTTTTCTTTAATGATTTAGCAAGTGCCAAAGATGTAAGAGTTTTACCTGTTCCTGCAGCTCCGTAAAATATGATTTTTGCATCAATCCCTTTTTTCTTATCTTTGATACCCCATTCTATAAGTCTGTTTGATACGTTTTTATCCACTTGTTTTAAAAGCGCTTCTAAAACCTCTTTTGTTTTTTTATTTAGGATTACCTCTTCAAGCCCTTTTTTAGGCTCTAGTAGTTCAAATATATTTTGCTCTTTGATAAGCGTATCTATTTTTACTTTTTGAGTTCTCCCTTTTTTCTTATTTGGGTGTGAGATTTTGTAAAGTATCTCATCTGGTATGTAAAAGTTTCTATTTATTCCGCCAAAAGGGGTAAGCATCTCATCATAATCAACAAGTGAGTTTGATATAAGTTTTCCGCTCTCTTCAAGAAGGGAACGGTATTTTATCTTTTCATAGTCATCGGCACTGACCAAATCAATAAGGGAGTTCATATCTCTTATAGACTCGTCGTTTCCTGCATATTCTTCTTTCAAAAGTGCTAAAAATATCATTTGTTCTTTTTCGTCAAGTCCGTACTCTTTGAAAAACTCTTCAAGCATTATAGAGCTGTTTGTCACTTTTACTCTCTCTTTGATTCTGTTTTCAAGGAGGGCTAGTTTTGATTTGAGTCTATTGATATTGGGTGAACTTTCGCCGAAGTTGTGTTTTACTATATTTAGCTTTTGAGCAAGGTCTATTTTGAAGAATTGGTCTTGTAGATACTCAAGGTGGTCGCTATATGGGCTAACTTCAGGTAATACAAACTCTAAACTACCGTCTTCAAGTAGTTTCAAAAATGCAGCCGATAGGGATACTGAACTGTTTAGAAGTTCTAGTTTCGTAATCTCGCTTATTTTAATATGGTTAAATCCGCTTTGTACCATCCATCCTAGTTCAAGAAGGTTTTTTATATGGTTGATTTGTTCTAGGTGTTCAAACTTTTTAATATCGTAAAACTCACCTAATATATCAACAACCATTATATTATCGACACCTTGAATATATTGTTTTAATAAATATTGCAATATCTTTGCCTCTTGAGCCGAACATTTAAGTTGAGCAAATATATCAAGTTTGTCTAAGTGGTCACTTTTTAAAAATTTTATTACTTCTGTCATCATTTGCCTTCTAAAGAGTATAATAGTTCTATTTCTTGTTTCCAAATATCAGGGTCTATGGTCTCCAAAATAAGAGGAATATCATCCATTCTATGGTCATTCATAAGAAGTCTAAAAGACTCTAGCCCTATCTGACCTTTGCCTATGCTATCGTGTCTATCTACCTTGCTTCCAAGGGCTGGTTTTGCGTCATTGATATGCATCCCCATAAGGTATTTGAATCCTACAATTTCATCAAATTCTGCCCAAGTTTTTTCGTAGGCTTCTTTTGTTCTTATATCATACCCTGCACTAAACATATGGCAAGTATCTATACAAACTCCTATACGGCTTTTGTCTTCTATCTTTTCTATCAAATAAGCTAAATGTTCAAACTTATATCCGAGGTTGCTTCCCTGACCTGCCGTGTTTTCGATAACGGCTTTTACGTTTTTTGTGCTATCTAGTGCTTTGTTGATAGAGTCTGCTATCAAATCCAAACACTCTGTTTCACTTATTTTTCTTAGGTGGCTACCTGGGTGAAAATTGAGTCTATCAAGTCCTAATATATCGCAACGTTCCATCTCATCTATAAAGGCATTTAGAGATTTTTCCCTTGAGTCACTCTCCGGACTTCCTAGATTGATAAGATAGCTATCGTGAGGTAATATATGTTTCGGTAGTATTTTTGATTTTTCAAGATTTAAAAACCACAAATCAATAGTATCCTTATCAAGCGGTTTTGCAACCCATTGTTTTTGGTTTTTCGTAAAAAGTGCAAAAGCCTTTGCCCCTATAGCCATAGCGTTTAACGGTGCATTGTAAACCCCACCGCTACTGCTTACGTGAGCCCCTAAAAATTTCATAATTGTTCCTTTATCTTAATCAAAATATTGTTTTTGCTATCTTTGAAATATATTCCATCATCCGTATTGTATGTGTATTCTATGTCGTTCATATTTGATAGCTCTTTGCCGTTTAATACTTCATAAAAAAAGCTTGACGGATAAGCCTTTGAAAAATGCTCATTATTGAAAGATTTGGCACTAGTACAAGCCAAATCAGATGTACATATTTTGTCTTCGTAAACTTTTAAAAATAAAATAGCTTGACCGAAATTGTAAATTTCAAGTTCACAACGGTCTTTAAAAGTTTTGATAAACCCCATATCAGAATATTTCATATCAGGAGTTTTTAAAACCACTAAAACGCTTTTGGTTTTTAGGGGTTGTTTGGTGTAACAACCGCTAAAAATAAATATAATAAAAACGATACTAAAAAAATACTTCATTAGTTAAGTGATGTAGTTTGGTGAAGTTTCATCAAACTTACATAGAAATTCGTTGTTTCAAAATCATCTAAAAGTCCACTTGACGGAGATAGATTTTGGTGTATTCTTTTTAGTTTTTCGGTTCTATTCGGGAATAAAGCACTTAGGATAATAGATGAAATCTCTTTTCTCATAAATATAGCCGGAGGTATCATACCAAGCTCAAATAACTCTAAGAGTGACGGTGAATGGTATTTGATATGATGGTGGCTACCGTGTGGGCATGAACTCGTACTTACCAAAGTTTTACACTGGTCACAATATACAAACTCGCTCATTACCTCTATATCTATATCTACACCGCTTAGGGTATCTATGATAGATGACAACCCGTCACGGTCAAAAAACGCACCTAGTCCTGCGTGGTTTTGTCCTATGATGATTTTGTCTGCACCGTAGTTTTTTGCAACTATTGCATTTAAAAGCATTTCGTTAAAACCACCGAAAATATAAGTGTTTTCTAGAGGTATAAGTAATACTCTGCTTTTTGGCAAATAATGCTCTATAAAGTATTCCAAACATTTATATCTTGTCTCAAACGAGATAAAATCATCCGTATATGGTTTGAGGATAAAAAGTACCATCAAATCACATTTTACAAGACCTGAACGGATAATTCTTTCGTGAACTCTATGAAAAGGTTTACCGGAAAGCATCATACAAGATACTTTTTTTGCTCCCGTTTTTTCTATTGCTTCTTGGATTTGTGCTTTGTGCTCTTTTATATCTTGGAACTTAAGATTAAATTCACCGCATATTGCGTAGTTGCCAAGACGTCTATATGTATCTTTTACCCCCTGATGTTCAGGGTTGTTTGTACCGTAGATGTTTTTTATCCTTTGGTCTTTGCATATTTTGAATACTTCGTTTACGGTGATGTCACCGATTACCTCTTTGTCACACACAAGTTTTATATTTTCACCGTGTTTTGCGTGTTTTAATACTTCCTCATTCTTTTTACCGCTTGGTGCTAATACAAATGAAAATGGGAAACTCTTACCGCCGTAAACTTTTGTTTGGTCAACTTCCCTTGCCGTTTTTTCGTCCATCAAAGACATAACGGGTGCGAAAAGCCCCTCTTTTAGCATACCTAATGTAGCAACCGCTTCTTTATCGATATAGAGATATTTTTCTTTCATTATAAAACCTCTTTTGTTTTTATATGCAATTTGTATTATGATAACAAAATTAAGCTAAAAAATAAGATGAGTTTGGTATTTGTTTCTGTAATATAACCAAACTTTAAATGAACCTTAGATAAAATCTAACTATAAATGAAGAAGATAGGAAGAGGTTTGAGTAAAATAGTAGTTCAGATTTGTTGTAGTGTAGATAGCCACTATTTTTTAGAGTGTTTGAGAGAAGATTTTCCACAAGATGAGATAATAGGCTTTTTTTATAACCCCAATATTCACCCATACGGGGAGTATATGCTACGACTAAAAGATGTTGAGTTTAGTTGCAAAAAGCTCGGTATTGATTTGATTGACGGTTTATACGACATAAATAAATGGTATGAGATAACAAAAGGGTATGAAAACGAGCCTGAAAAAGGAAATCGTTGTACTATTTGTTTTGATGATAGGCTTGATGTTACGGCTTTAAAAGCAAAAGAGCTAAAAGCAGATAAATTTACTACGACACTTCTTATGAGTCCTCTAAAATCCCAAGAAAAACTTAAAATCATAGGAGATAAACTAGGAGTACAAAATGCTTTGGAGTTTATTTATAAAGATTATAGAAGCGGTAGCGGTGGGATAAATCAATCTTTGGCGGTTAAAAACAATAGGCTTTATAGACAAAATTATTGCGGATGTATATATGCACTAAACGCCCAAAGGGAGGCACAAAATAGACTTTGTGATGAGTTGATTAGTCTTATAACAAAGCAAATATTACCAAACTCCATAGAATATAGACTCTCTTTGTTTGAACAAAGGGACAAACTATCCGATAACGGCAAAGAGTTTTTTATCAAAAAAGTCGATTTTATCAATTATAGGATTTTATCGGGACTTCTTAAAATAAACAAAATAGCGGTGCCGTCTTATATTTTGGCATATTCTTATCTCAAAAATCAAAAAACAAATGCAAAGGTGGAGTTTATAAAAAACTCTACGGCTTATTTGAATAAAAACGGTATAATCTTGATTGCAATAGAGAAATTTAATGAGCTTACAAATAGGTCGTACAAAAGTGTCAAAGAGCTTTTAACTAACCCTTTAAGTTTTGAAGAAGAGGTTAGAGCAAGGAGAGAGATTTTAGAAGATTTTTCCTTATCGCCTGTCATTATAGTCGATAGTATTAAACAAGACGATGCTATAGAGTTAGCGTTAAATGCAACATATTTTTCGGATACAAAGGAAGAAATTGAAATTATTAGTTAGTGCATTGGAGCCATCGGCAAATATCCATTTAAGTGAGCTTAAAAAACATCTTAGTCCAAGCGTAGAGTTTGTAGGGATATACGATAAGAGTCTAGGAAATCCCATATATGACCTATCAAGCGTAGCTGTGATGGGGTTTGTAGATGCTATCAAAAAAATCAACTTTTTTTTGGACTTAAAAAAACAGATGGTGGCTTTGGCAAAGGATTGCGATAAAGTTTTGCTTATGGATTCATCGGGATTTAATCTTCCGTTGGCAAAAGAGCTAAAAAAAACATATCCTAATTTGGAAATAACCTACTATATCCTTCCTCAAGCGTGGGCTTGGAGAAAAGGGCGTATAAAAGTGATAGAAAGCGTATGCGATAAACTTTTTTCTATACTCCCTTTTGAAAAGGATTTTTATACCAAAAAAGAGAAGATAGAGTATGTGGGGCATCCACTCCTTGATGAGATAAAAGAGTATAAAGATGAGGTTATCAATAGCGGTAAAATAGCCTATATGCCCGGAAGTAGAATAGGGGAGATAAAAAAGCTTATCCCTACTTTTAAAGAAGTCGCAAAACAAATAGGAAGTGAAAAAAAACATATTTTGATAGTACCGAAAAACTTTAAAGATAGAGATTTGTCTGAAATTTACGGCGAGATAGATGATTTTGAGATAAGTTTTGATGCCCACAAAACACTATATGAGAGTGAATTTGCCTTTATTTGTAGCGGTACTGCGACTTTGGAAGCTGCTATTATCGGTACACCTTTTGTTTTGGCATATAAGGCTAAAAAAACAGATTTTTTCATAGGGACTAAAATATTTAATATCACTACAATAGGACTTGCAAATATCTTTTTTGAGAAAATGAAACAACCACATTTACATAAAGAACTTTTGCAAGAAGATGTAAATGTAAAAAATCTTATAGAAGAATATAAAACAATAGATAAAAAACAATTTGTCGAAAGAACGGTGGAGCTTAGAGGGTATCTTCAAAAAGGGAGTAGCCAAACGGTAGCTCGTCTAATCGAAAATAAATAAAGATTTTGATATTATAGTAGAAAATTAATTGGTGATGGAGTAGTTAAGTATGTTAGATATTATGGAAATACAAGAGATTTTACCTCATAGATACCCATTCTTACTTGTAGATAGAATTACGGATATGGTAGAAAAAGAGACTATAGTAGGGTACAAAAATATCTCTATTAGCGAACCTGCTTTTATGGGGCATTTCCCGGGTCACCCTATATATCCGGGTGTTTTGATACTTGAAGGTATGGCACAAGCAGGTGGGATATTAGCACTTAAAAGCAACGGTCTTACAAATGAGCAGCTGAAAACAAAAGTAATATACTTTATGAGCATAGATAATGCAAAGTTCAGATCACCTGTAAAACCGGGCGACAAGCTTGAATATAGAGTAAAAGTGGTTAAATTAAGAGGTACTTTGATAGTTCTTCAAGGTGAAGCTTATGTGGATGATAAGCTTGTGGCTGAAGCAGAACTAAAAGCAATGATTGTTGATAAGTAGGAAAAATATGTCACAAATTCACAAAACTGCCATCATTGAAGATGGTGCGATAATAGGTCAAAACGTAACTATAGGTGCATATACAATCATAGGTAAAGATGTAAAAATAGGTGACGGAACAACGATAGGTAGCCATACTCTTATAGAAGGTAAGACTACTATCGGTAAAAACAATCAGATTTTTTCCCATGCGGCACTAGGCTCAATTCCGCAAGATTTGAAGTTTCACGGTGAAGATGTGGAGCTTATCATCGGTGACAACAATAAAATAAGAGAATTTACGTTATTTAACCCAGGCACTGAAGGCGGTGGCGGTAAAACCGTAATAGGAAACAACAACCTTTTTATGGGCTATGTTCACGTTGCACACGATTGTATCATAGGTAATAATTGTATATTTGCAAATGTGGCTACTTTGGCTGGGCATGTTGAGTGTGATGATTATGTGGTAGTAGGTGGTCTTACACCTGTTCATCAGTTTTGTAAGCTTGGAACATCTGTAATGGTAGGTGGTGGTAGCGTGGTTACCCAAGATATTCCTCCGTTTTGTCTTGCAGAAGGTAACCGTGCAGTGTTAAGAGGTCTTAATCTAACTGGTCTAAGAAGAAGATTTGATGATAGAGCAACAATAGATGAGATAAAAAGAGCTTATAAAAAACTTTTTGCTTCAAATGCACCTTTGATGGATAGTGCAAAAGAGATTTTTGAAAGTACCGACAACGAATACGTGAGAAGAATGGCTGAGTTTGTATTGAATACAAAAAGAGGGATACCTTTTGAAAGAAGGAAAGAAATTGAGTAAGAAAATAATATGTGACTTCTGCGGTGCAGTTGATAGTGAACAAAATCCTATAGTTTCAGGTGACCATGCCAATATTTGTAAGGCTTGTATAACTGCGGCTTATGATATAGTAAATGCAGATGATAATAACTATGTAGAATCATCGGATACGGCTACCCATGCACACAAGGATGTAGAGATACCTACACCTTCTAAATTAAAAGATATTTTGGATCAGTATGTGGTAGGGCAACATAGAGCAAAAAAAGTTTTGTCTGTGGCTGTTTATAATCACTATAAAAGAATATTTAAAAAACTTCCTGATACTAATGATGATACGGAGATAAACAAATCTAATATCCTTTTGATAGGACCTACAGGAAGCGGTAAAACTCTTATGGCTCAAACCATAGCAAAGTATCTTGATGTACCTTTGGCTATTGCGGATGCTACAAGTTTGACGGAGGCTGGATATGTAGGTGATGATGTAGAAAACGTAATCACAAGACTACTTCAGGCTGCAAACGGCGATGTAAAAAGAGCAGAACAAGGGATAATCTTCATAGATGAGATAGATAAAATAGCTAGAATGAGTGAAAATAGAAGTATCACAAGAGATGTAAGCGGTGAGGGTGTTCAACAAGCTATGCTTAAAATCATCGAAGGTAGCGTAGTAAACGTTCCTCCAAAAGGTGGGAGAAAACACCCGGGTCAAGATGCTATACAAGTGGATACTACGAATATTTTGTTTATTTGCGGTGGAGCATTTGACGGTCTTGAGGATATAATCAAAAAAAGACAAAGCGGAAATGTTCTTGGGTTTAACCAAAGCAAAAAAACAAAAAAAGAGATGGAAAATGTAATAACTGCCGTAGAGTCTGATGACTTGGTGAAATACGGTATTATACCGGAGCTTTTGGGTCGTTTACATATGATTACTACGTTAAATGAAATAACGCAAGAAGATATGGTTCATATATTGAGTGAGCCTAAAAATGCACTTACAAAACAGTATATGAAACTTTTTAAACTCGATAACGTAGAGCTTGAATTTGAAAAAGATGCACTTGATTTGATAGCGCAAAAAGCTATTGAGAGAAAAACAGGTGCAAGGGGACTAAGGTCTATTATGGAAGATATTATGCTTGATATTATGTTTGATTTACCGAATCTAAATAATAAGAAAGTTATAATCACAAAAGATGTAGTAAATAAAACTAGTGAACCTAAAGTTGCTTAATATAAGGATAAGAAGATGTTTTTTGATAAATTGGTAGGGATGTTTTCAAATGATATGGCTATGGACTTGGGTACTGCAAATACTCTAGTTTCAGTAAGAGGTAAAGGTATTATTATCAATGAGCCTTCTGTTGTTGCCGTTCAAAATGATAGATTCGGAAGAGATAGAATTTTGGCTGTTGGTATAGAAGCAAAACAAATGATAGGTAAAACGCCTCTTAATATACAAGCTGTTCGTCCTATGAAAGACGGTGTTATCGCAGATTTTGAGATGACGGAGAGAATGATTAGGTATTTTATAGAAAAAGCTCACAAAAGAAAAGCTTTTTTAAGACCTAGAATAATTATAGCTATTCCTCACGGTATAACTCAAGTTGAGAAAAAAGCGGTAAAAGAGTCTGCAATAAGTGCAGGGGCTAGAGAGGTTTTCTTGGTTGAAGAGCCTATGGCAGCTGCAATAGGTGCAGGTATTCCTGTAAGTGAGCCTGATGGTCATATCGTAGTTGATATAGGTGGAGGGACAACTGAAATAGGTGTTACTTCTCTTGGCGGTCTTGTACTTTGTAAATCTATCAAAGTTGCAGGGGATAAGTTTGATAGATCTATCATGGAATATGTAAGACAAAACTATAATCTATATATCGGTGAACGCACTGCAGAGACTATCAAAATAGAGATAGGTACTGCAATTAAGCTTGATACTGAGCTTAAAATAAAAGTAAAAGGTAGAGATAACTCAGGTCTTCTTTCTACTATAGAACTAGGAAGCGAAGGTGTAAGAGCTGCTCTTAGAGAACCTCTTAAAGAGGTGGCTACGGCTGTAAGAAACGTACTAGAGGAGATGCCGCCTGATCTTGCTAGTGATATAGTTGATAACGGTATAGTTCTTGCAGGTGGTGGAGCTTTGATAAGAGGAATAGATAAATATCTAGCAGATATTGTAAAACTTCCTGTTAGGGTAGCAGAAGATCCTTTACTTGCAGTTGCAAACGGTACAAGCAAGGTATTGGATGAAGAGGATTTACTTAGATTAATATCAAATGAGTAAGAACTTTTTTATAGCTGTATTTTTCGGTATAGCACTTTTATATATCTTTAATATAAACACTTATGTATCCGATGTATTTAGTTCCGTCTCAAACGGTATAAAAACTAAATACTTGGATGTATTTATCAAAAGCGGAAATTTTTTTAGTAAATATTTTAATCAAGCAAGTACCATAGAGGCTTTGAGGCTTGAAAATCAAGAATTAAAAGAGTATAGACTCCTTTATGAGGATTTGCATAGTGAATCAAAACATATTTATGAAGTGCTTGGATGGCAAAAATTTGTTTATCCTGAACTTGCCCTTACAAGAGTAGTTTCATATAAAAGTCCAAATGACTTAAGTCAGGTTTTGATTGACTATCCTTTGGAAGAGGGTAAGATAGTAGGGCTTATTTTTGATAATTATGCAGCAGGTATTGCAATGTCGGTTGATGGTAAGACTCTAGCGCTATTAAATAATAATGAAAAAGCAAATTACGGTGTAATGATAGGTGAAGAAAAGGCTACCGGTATTACACACGGTAGTGATAATATGGGAAATATATTGATAAAATATATACCTCTGTGGCAAAACTTCAAAGTGGGTGATATTGTCTATACAAGCGGTATGGATGGTATATTTTATGAAGGTCTTAAAGTAGGTGAAATTATAGGGATAAAAGAGGGTGTTAATACCTATGAAGCATACATGAAACCTTATGTTGCATCCTCTAAAAAAAGGTTTTTCTATATTTGTGATTTAAAAAATTCACAAAAAGAATAAAATTGAGCTTTATATAAAGTTTGTTTAAGAAAACTTATCTTAAGATTCCATAAGTTATAATTCTCAATAAATAATGTAATTCTTAATTGGAGTGTATATATGGGTAATGCTAAATCTAAAATCAATATTTTATTGATTGATAATAACGATGAGGCTTTGGCAGTTTTTAGTAATAATTTTGAAAAACAAGGTATAGAGATAACAAGTTTTAAAAACTATGAGACTGCACTTAAAAAAATTGACTTAAAAAAACATTTTGACGTAATAGTTGCAAATACTATAGATTCATCTACCACATGGATTAACTTCATAAAACTTGTAAAAGCTTATTCAAATAAAGATTCACGTGCGATTCTTATCGGTAACGGAGATATTCAAGATTTATTATATGCTACGGAAATAGAAGCACAAAAATATTTTACTACCCCTTGTGATTATGAAAAAATTGCAAGTTATGCAAAGACGGTTATAGATACATTGGCTACATTTATAGCTACAAATGATAGTGTGACATTACAAGAGGGATGGATTTATTCTTTCAATAAAAAAACTTTATCAAAGGGTGATATCGCTATAAAGCTAACTAAAAATGAAGTTGCATTTTTAGAAGCACTGATAAAAAACAACAACAAAATAGTTACCTATGAACAACTAAAACTATATATCTATAAAACCAAAAATCTAAAAAGCGATAAACTACACGCTATAAGAACATTGGCAAGAAATATAAGAGCAAAAACAAAGTCAAAAGAGCTTATAGGTACTCTAAATAGAATAGGCTATAAACTCAAAATCAAAGATTAGTTATTTATATATCTATTTCTTTGAGGGGTTTTGATTGTATTGACGTCAACTAGTATAAATCCGTCGATACAATTTCCGAATTTCTCATCGGTATTGAACCCCAAAAACTTCACCCCTCCATCTTCACACAATTCGCTATATTGTTTGTACAAAGTAGGTACTACAAATCCTACGTCATTTAATGCAGATTTGAGTATTTTGAAATCATTTTTCTTATCGGTATAGCTAAAAATAGTATTTAATTCATCTATATGATTTGAGTATTTATATGGATTGGTAGGATTGACAAGATTGGTTTCACATCCGTAGTAATAACCGTAATAATTGACTATTAAATCTTTTGCAATAGATGGAAAACTACTACTTAGGCTTACTGCTCCGAACATATATCTTATATTGCGGTTGTTTTTCAGATATGCACCTATTCCGTACCACAAATAATCCAAAGCCCTTGTTCCCCAGTATTTTGGCTGAACGAAGCTTCTTCCGAGTTCTATGGAGTCTTTTAGGTAGCCGTTGAAATCAGGTGTGTATTCAAAAAGTGTAGAAGTATAAAATCCGCTTTGTCCGTGTTTTGACATGATATTGTTACTGTTGCCTATACGATATGAGCCTACTATTTCAAGTTCTTTTTCATCCCAAAGTATGATATGGTCGTAGTATTTGTCGTATTTGTCCGTATCACGTTTTTTATTTACCCCTTCGCCTACTTTTCTAAAAGATAGTTCCCTTAGTCTTCCTATCTCTTTTAGGATAGTAGAATCATCGCTATAAGAGTATAGATATATCTTTTTGCCGTCATTTGTAGCTCCAAGGGTAACGGCACTTTTTAGTTCTTCTAAGATAGCTTGACGACTTTCCGGATGGGCTATGGCTTTTTGGGTAGAGAGGATTGATTTGGATTTGGAGATGGCATATAGGTGTTTTTTGAATATATTAACAAGCTCTTTTTTCTTGATATTTTGCGGAATACTTTCGTAAGGTACAAGCTCACCTATGGTAATAATAGCTTTTTTGTTTTGTTTGTTAAACATCTCGTTTGATAAAAGAAGTGTTGAGATTTTTTTGTTGATAGCAGATACTGTGTAAAATAGCCATGAGTTTTTTGCTTTGATATGAATAGGTAAAATCGGTGATTTGGAGTTGAGTGCAAAGGTCAAAAATCCTTTGTACCATTTTGTATCTTCTATCCCCTTAAGCCCTGCACGGCTTACCTCTCCACACGGAAATATGATAACTGCATGACCTGACTTTAGTTCATCATGGATTGCTTTTATATCCTCTTTTGTTTGGGTAGAGTTGAAATTATTTACTTTGAGAAGTAAGCTATCTAGCTGTTTAAACTGACTCAAAAAGTCGTTTGCTACTATTTTGACGTCTTTTCTTATGTTGCCTATGGTTTTTAGAAGCATAAGACCGTCTAAAGCCCCTAACGGGTGGTTTGCTATGATGACTACACTACCTGATGTTGGGATGTTTTGGATTTGATTTTGCGATATTACCACATCGAAATTGAAGTGTTCTAAAATAGCATCAACAAACTCAAAACCTGTAAGATGTGAGTTTTCTTCCAAAAAAGCATTTATCTTGTCTTCGTGGATAATCTTTTTTAGAAAATCTATAAACGCCTTTTTGTCTAGTGTAGGGTATTTTGCTTGTATCTCTCTTTGAATACTTATCATTTGATAGCCTTGAACTTTTTTCAAATCATAATATGAGATAGTTACAAGAGGATTACTTTGGCATTTAAGTATTATTTTAGCGTTAGGATATTATAGTACTATTTATATCTTAAAGGGGTTTGGAATGTTTGAAACTATCAGAGGTGTTGATTTGTTTTTTTTGAAATTTTTTCATACAGTAAAGACAAAGTACAATGATAAGTTTTTTGCCTATATTACTTGGCTTGGTTCGCTTTGGGTTTTAATCCCTTTGTGGGGTGTTTTGACCGTAGTTTTGGCAAATATGAATCTACAACATTTGATTTTTCCCTTTTATGTGGGATTTGTGGGTGCCATAGCTACTACGTATGCCTTAAAATATACCTTTGATAGACAAAGACCGCACAAATACAAAGCGATAGGGGAGATACCTTTTGACCCGTCATTTCCTAGTGCCCATACGACTCAAATATTTATAGTTACTTTTTTGATAGTTATATTGTTTTTTAATGTAGATTTTGAGATGAAATACGTGTTATCAGGTATATCTTTTATGGTAGCTGTTATTGTAGCAATGTCAAGAATGTATCTTCAAGTACATTACTTTTCGGATGTAATCGTGGGGTTTGCGGTGGCTACCGTATGGGCATATATCGGCTATAGTTTAGTATCTCGATAAAAAGGGGCGGAAAATGGAAAATAAATTTTTGGGTACCGGTGAAGAGGGGTATCATCCCGTTAGAAAAATAAAAGTGGTATTTAACGGTCTTCGTTTTGCACTTTTGCATGATTTTAGCGTATTGTATAAACTGATATTATCTTTGATGATAGTTATACCGTCATTTTTCTTAAGTTCTTTGATGGATGTAACCATAATCATACTGGCTACAGGGGTTATGCTTGCTGCTGAAATATTTAATACGGCAATAGAGGCGATATGTGATTTTATGATTACCGACTATAACGAAAAAATAGGGATTATCAAAGATATTGCTGCAGCTGCTACGGGGATAACTATTTTTGTGTGGGTGGTAATAATGGCTATAGAGTTGCATAAGCTGTTGAAAGCTGTTGCTTTGATTTGAGATATGATTTTTCATAGAAAGTAGAGCTTGAAATATTTAAAGTGACGGATAAGTACAAACTTTCAAAAAGTGATGAAAAGAAGATACTCTCCATAATAAAAGAACATCAACAAAAACTAATAGGAGCTTGGGATGAATACTTCAATTACAAGGGTTGATTTTGGTGATAAGATTTATATTTATCTAAAAAGCAGTGATATTCTGACTATACCGTATAATTATACAAAAAAAATCCAAAATGCAAAAAAAGAACAACTAACTAATTACAGAATTATAGGTGATGGTATAGGAGTTCATTTTGAAGATATAGATGAGGATATTTCCCTAAACGGTATTATCTCTTATAAAATAAGCCACGAACTAAAAGCATCTTGAATCTCTATCTCCTTATCTTATAGAGTATTTCTCAACAAATTAACTACATTTGCCTTACCCTATCATATAAACTTCATAATTGTTATCTTAAAAATAACTTAAATATTTATTCTTTTTTAAGGTTAAAATAACTAAAATACAAATTTACTTATATAACTAATTAAGTTATCAAATAAAAGGTATTTTATGAGTTTGTACAATAGAGTCTTTTATCTTTTAGTTTTCATAGGTGTTGGCTTGAATGCAGCTGATAGTATTAGTGAGTTAGTCAATAATCAAGAACATTTTGAAAAGCAAAAAGAGATATTTGAGAATTTGGAGCAAAAAAAAGATACGGTTCTCAAACGATACGATATACAAAAGCCTGAATTACTTGAAGTTAAAGATGAAGAGTGTTTTGTTATAAAAAGCATAAAAGATGAAGGGGTTACATTACTTTTTGCTAAAGAAAAACAATCTTTATACAAAGAGTATATCGGAAAATGTACTACTATAACGGAACTTAACAATTTGACTCGCAAAATGACGGCTTTTTATATGGATAAAGGGTATATTACTTCACAAATATATCTTAAACCGCAAGATATTTCACAAGGCGAAGTCATACTTTTTGCCGTAGAAGGTAAAATAAAAAATATAATGCCAAATCAGAGATACATAAATAGTGCTTTTGTAGGACAAAAAGGTAAGTATCTCAATATAAGAAACCTTGAAAATGCCATAGAAACAATCAACCGCTTGGAAAGTAACCATGCGAAAATGGACTTGGTGCCGAGTGATGAAGTAGGATATACCGATATAAATATTGAAAACAACACTACATCAAGGCTAAACGGTCAGCTTGGTATTAATAATTTCGGGACAAAGAAAACAGGTGATAAACAAGGCACTTTAGTCTTAAATATCGATAATCCTCTAGGTGTGAATGATAAATTTACAGTTAATATAAATAGTACAGATAAACACTATCAAGATGAAAACTCAATAGGTAACGGTTATGAATATACTATCCCTTTTGAAAGACTTCTTACTACGTTTAGCTATAGGGAAAGCAAATATAAACAGTTTGTAAGCGGTGGTATAAGTAACTACGTATCAAGAGGTAATACCAAAACATATTCATTTGGGCTTAATTATAATCTATTTCACAATCAAACACATAAAGTTACCGTAGGTTCAAATATATCTCAATATAGAGCAAGAAATTTCTTTAATGATATT
This sequence comes from Epsilonproteobacteria bacterium UBA6211, assembly GCA_002421845.1. Lineage (GTDB taxonomy): Bacteria > Campylobacterota > Campylobacteria > Campylobacterales > Arcobacteraceae > UBA6211. Next base: position 15,513 of record DISL01000054.1, read on the forward strand.
CTTATTGAAACTGCAAGTTATGATTTGTCTAAGATAACTACAATGATTGATTATATGTATCAAAATATAGGCTTTTATTCTTATATCGGGTTTGGATATACAAAGGGGACGGATTGGTTCAACTCTCATAATCCTACCGCATTAAACGAGAAATATTCATTATATACTATAGATTTATCTGCGGTGAAACGGTTTGAGCCTTTTTCATATTCTCTAAGCGGACATTATCAACACGGCAACAATCAGCTTTTTAGTACAAACCAAATTAGTATAGGCGGACATTATAGCGTAAGGGGTTATCAAAAAGAAGGGCTTAGCGGTAATAGCGGCTTTTATGCACGAAACGAACTTGAATGGAATCCAACGGTGAAGTTGTTTGATAGTTTGGAACAAAGCTATTTTGTGGGATTTGATTATGGAAAAATACAAGAAGAAAAAGATACAAACGGCGGTAAGCTATATAGCAATGTAGTAGGAGCTAAGTTTAAAAAAGACAAATTAGATATGTCTGTTTATTATGCTACGCCTTTATCAAAAAAAGATGTATCTAAAACTGAGAAATTTTGCGGTTTTGCCGTATCTTATAGGTTTTAGAAGATGAGACAAACTTCTTTAAAGGGGAAATTATGAAATTCAGACAAAGTATGGCTATTTTTGTAAGCTTTATATTGGTTGTGGAACAAACCGCTTTGTATGCAGGTGGTATAGAAGTAGATGCTCAAGCACCGAATGCAAATAAAGCAACACTTCTAAACGCACCCAACAATGTCCCTATAGTAAACATAGTAACTCCAAATGCTAGTGGACTTTCTCATAATAAATTTACCGATTTCAACGTAGATAATAAAGGGCTTATTCTAAATAACTCAAAAGTAATAACAAATACCCAACTATCAGGGTATATATCTTATAACCCAAATTTAACAGGTAATGAAGCAAAACTTATCTTAAATGAAGTAACGAGCACAAATAAAACATTGCTTCAAGGATATACGGAAGTAGCCGGAAAAAGTGCAGATGTGATAATAGCAAATCCAAACGGTATCAGTGTAAACGGAGGTGGATTTATCAATACTCCAAATGCAACTTTGACTACAGGTACACCTATGCTAAACGGTGGTATTCTTCAAGGCTTTGATGTAAGTGGGGGCAATATTATAATAGAGGGAAATGGATTTAATAGCAATAACCTAGATAAAGTAAACCTATATGCCAAGGCTTTGGAACTAAACGCCAAAATTTATGCAAATGAGCTAAATGTAGTAACCGGTGAGAATAATATTTCCCAAGACGGCACCGTAACATCTAAAAATCAAAGCGGAATCGGTATAGCTATAGACTCTACTTTGCTTGGCGGTATATACGCAAATACTATTACTTTGAAAAGTACCGATAAGGGTGTAGGGGTAAATCTTCCTCCTGAGGTTTTCGCACAAAATAGTCTTACTTTAAATACAAAAGGTAAAATATCTTTTAGTAAGACAAAGGCTGATTATATAATGGCAGTATCTGATGAAGATTCTATTGAGATTAATAAAGATGTTTATTCAAAACAAACTAGGCTTATAGCAGAAGAAAATATTGTCATTAACAATCAAGGAGCGTTGAATTCAGAAAATAGTATTAATTTAAAGTCAAATAAATTGATTAATGATGGAATTGTTTTTTCTGGGTTAAATGAGGATAAAACAATTAATAATATAGGTATAGTAATCTTAAATAATGATACAACTATAAATAATGCACAAATTAATGCGTCAAATAATGTTATATTAAGTACTAGAGAATTAACGAATAATGGATTATTATATGCTGGAAATGATATATTAATAGATTCTTACAACTTAACAAATAATAAAACAATTTTTAGTGCAAATAATATGTACTTATATGTAAATAATATTTTAAGAAATAATAGAGCTAATATATTCGCAATCAATAATTTAACATTTGCTGCAGATGAATTTGGGAATAAGACAAATTTAATAGAAAACAATTCTGCCAAGATAAATACATTGAATGGTGATATAAATTTTTATGCCAAGAATCTAAATAATCTAGTAGATGATTTGTCGATTGAAGAAAGTTCTACTTCCCAATCTTATGGGGCTTTTGCATATAGTGGATATTTTTATAATGAAACACTAAATAGGGGTATTGCTAAGTATTGTGGACCTGCTAGTAGATGGTGTGGTACCCATAGTGAAGATTATTATCAAGGTTCTTTTACCTCTAAAACAGAACAAGCATCAAGTTATACGGTATCAAATATTATTTCAGGCAATGATATTTACTTTAATATTGACGATACATTAAATAATGAATATTCGTTAATACAAGCAACTAATAATATATCAATAATCAGTAATATATTCAATAATCAAAGCAGAAATTTAAAAAAGAATATAACAGAAACTTATTTTATTAACACCAATGCAAATCGTAGATTCTATAGTATGGGATGGAATACCTTGAACACTACTGAAATTATAGGTTCTATACCTTCAACTGTTCAAGCTGGAGGAGTGATTGTAGGTAATATAAATCGTATTACTAATGGAGAAATTAATGAAAATATATTTTTACCTGCACTAAATGAAAATTCAATGCCTAATATAATGATTGAAATTCCTGATAATGATTATGGATTGTTTATCAAAACAAAAGATACAAAGGCTCAATACTTAATAGAAACAAATCCTAAATTTACATTGTACAAGAACTTTGTTGGTAGTGATTACTTTTTTGACAAAATAGGTTTTTCTATTGATAATAGTATCAAAAGATTGGGGGATGCTTTTTATGAAACAACTTTGATTACAGATAGTATATTTAAACAAATTGGACGAAGATTTATAGATAAAGATATATTAGATGAGAATATTCAATATAAAAAATTATTAGATAATGCTATTCAAGCTCAAAATGATTTAAATCTTGCACCAGGTATTACTCTTACAAAAGAGCAAATTAATATGTTAAAACAAGATATAGTGTGGATGGAAGAAAGAGTAATAGATGGACAAACAGTACTTGTTCCTGTAGTATATCTTATAAGTTCAAATAATTTGGAAATAGTAGGAAGTCAAATTGTTGCAAAAAGAGATATTGGGTTAAATATTGATAATATGATAAATAGTGGAATTGTTTCATCTGAGAATAATGTACAAATTAATTCTTCAAATTATATTACAAATTATGGAGGTATTATAAAAGCAAATGAAAAGCTCAATTTAGAGGCTAAAAATAGTATAAATAATAGTAGTGGAGTAATAGAAGGAAAAGAGATTAATTTAAAAGGTGGAAATATCATTAATGAAGTAGTTAGCAAAAAAAACTTGTATAATACAAAGTATTATGAAGAAGTAAAGACACTATTTGGTATAACATCAATAATAGAAGCAAAAGAAGATTTGAATATTATTGCAGAAAATGATTTTATTAATGTAGGTAGTATATTAAAAGCAGATAATATAAATATTGATGCTAATAATGTGAATATCTTAACATTAAAAGAAGAACGGGAGTTTTTTGGTGGTGATGCCTTTAGAACAAATAATCCAAGTCAAAGTTATACCAAAGCAAGAAATATTAAAAATTGGTCTTCAAGTTTAGATGCTACAAATGATATTAATATAATATCCAATAATGATATTAATATACAAGGTAGTAATGTCAATGCAAATGGAAATATAAATATGTTAGCTGATGAAATTAATATTACGGCAGTAAATGATTTATTATATCAAGAGCAACAGTTAAGTAGTAAGAAATTTTTAACTAAAAAGACCAAAAGAGATATGATATATAAAGAAGATGTAGTTGCTTCAAATATCGTAGGTAAAAATATTATAATGCAATCATATGGAGATATAAATCTTGAAGCGGTAAATATAAAAGCTCAAGAAGATAAAATAGCATACGCACAAGGTGATGTCAATATCTTAGCAAAAACCTATAAAGAAGGAGAGCTTCATCATACCAGTAAATCTTCTTGGGGTGGAATGATAAAAAATGAGTATAAATATGAAAAAGATAACCTAAAAATAAAATCTACAGAAATAACAGCGGATAATATGATATTAGATGCAAAAGCTATAAATATAGAAGCTAGTAAACTAAAAGCAAATTCC
>DISL01000037.1 GCA_002421845.1 Epsilonproteobacteria bacterium UBA6211
ATACTAAAAGAGTTTGAATCGTTAAAGCAAGGCTCACTAAAAAATGTGATAAATGCCACAGGGATTACGGTACATACCAATCTTGGAAGAAGCCCTATAAGTGATGAAATATACGATAATGTCAAAAAAATAGCTACTAGATACTCCAATCTTGAATACGATATGACTCAAGGCAAAAGGGGAGATAGATACCACCATCTAAACAAATTTTCACCGTATTTGTTTGAAGATTATGAAGTTTTACTAGTCAATAACAACGCTGCAGCAGTATTTTTGGTGCTTAATACTTTTTCTAAAAACAAACAAACCATAGTAAGCAGAGCTGAACTTGTAGAAATAGGCGGAGGGTTTAGGATACCTGAGGTTATGTCAAATTCAAGTGCCGTTTTATGTGAAGTAGGGACTACCAATAAAACAAGAATAAACGACTACGAAAAAGCTATCACAGATCAAAGTGCTATTTTGATGAAAGTACACCAATCAAACTTTTCTATTGTAGGGTTTACAGAGGAGGCTAGTTTGGATGAGATTGTGAGATTAGGCAAAGAAAAAGGACTAGTGAGTTATTATGATTTGGGAAGCGGAATATTACAAAAATTAGGTTCTATCAAAAATGAAAATACTATCCAAGAGCTTTGTCAAAAGGGGCTTGATATAATAAGTTTTAGTACGGATAAACTTATAGGCTCTATCCAAGGCGGTATAATCCTAGCCAAAAAAGAGCTTATGCCTAGCCTCAAACAAAATCAACTTTTAAGGATGCTTAGAGCAGATAAGCTAACTATAGCTATAGTAGAAGAGAGCTTGAAAAAATATCTATTTGGTGAGCATAATGATATATATACATATAAGATGTTAAACGAAGAGCCAAATAACCTAAAAGAAAAAGCCCAAAGACTACATAGTCTAGTCTCACCGTTTATCCAAAGTAGTGTGCTACAAACTACAACTTTCGCAGGTGGCGGTTCTATGCCAAACGAACAAATAATATCTTATGGGATTAGTCTAAAAGTAAAAAACATCACAAATTTAGAGAAGTATTTAAGAGCAAACAGTATCATAGCTAGGATTGAAAATGAGTGCGTTATCTTAGATGTTAGAACTATTTTTGATGATGAATTTGAAACTATTAAAGAAGTGATAAAGGGGTATAAATGAAAACTTATGATGCTAGAGGGCTATCATGCCCACAACCTGTACTTATAACAAAAGATGCACTTAATTGTGAAAAAGAAGATTTTATCGTAGTTTGCGGTTCAAACAACTCAAAAGAGAATATTAGTAGATTTTTATCAAAAATGGAAGCGGAATTTTCTTTGGAAGAAAAAGATGATGGATTTTATTTTAGTATCAAATCATTTTCAAGCAAAGATTTAGCACCAAATGAAGAGGTAAATTGCCAAATTCAAACGGATAAAAAAACGATAATCTTCACATCTGATACTATCGGTAAAGACGAAGTGTTAGGGAAAAAACTCTCAATGGGATTTATTAAAACCTTGCCAAAAGTATCACCGCTTCCAAAAAATATATTTTTTGTTAATTCAGCGGTAAAACTAACTACATCACAAGATGACCATGAGCTAATAGATGCTTTAAAAACATTGATAAACGAAGGTGTGAAAATATATAGTTGTGGACTATGTTTAGAACACTACAACCTAAGTGATAAACTTCAAGTAGGCGAAGTAGGTAATGCTCTTGATACGCTTCAAGGGCTTTTGGACTCCAAACTAACTATTACGCTGGGATAAAATGACAAATTTAATAATAGGAACAATAGGGCATATTGACCACGGGAAAACATCTTTAGTAAAAGCTCTTAGTGGATTTGATGGTGATAGTACTACCCAAGAAAAGCAAAGAGGAATGACCATAGATATATCATTTTCTCACCTAAAAGGTGATGATAAATCTATCACTTTTGTAGATGTTCCAGGGCATGAGGATTTGATAAAAAATATGATTGCAGGGGCTTTTAGTCTTGATGCTTCTATGCTAGTAGTATCAGCGGTTGAGGGTATCAAGCCACAAACAGTTGAACATCTTCAAATTTGTAAACTTTTGGGTATTACAAATATCCTAGCAGTTATTACAAAAGCTGATTTGATTACAGATGAAGAGAGATTGGACAAATCAAATGAAGTAAAGAGCTTTTTAGAAGAGAATAATATACAAATAATAGATATTTTAGCAGTAAGTATATATGATGAAAATTCAATCAAAAATCTTGCAAATATTTTGTTTGGATTAAATAAAAGTTACAAAAAAGATTACAAGTTTTTTAGGTATTTTATAGATAGAGCATTTACTATCAAAGGTTCTGGTACTGTTGTAACAGGTACAGTTTTGGGTGGTGAAGTCACCAAAAAAGACAAACTTTATATTTGTGATATAGATAAAGATATAGAAATAAGAGCAATCCAAACACAACACAGCCAAAATGACTCAGCAACACTTGGTACAAGAGTAGCTCTAAATCTTGCAAATATAGATGTATCAACCCTTCAAAGAGGGCAACAAATTATCAAAAAAGGCTATATGAGAGGCTTTAAGTCTATTGATGTGGAAATAGAACTTTTAGATAATAATATGGTACTACACGATAATATATACCAGTTTTTTATAGGGTCAAGTAGATGTAATGTCAAAGTATTGGAACTAGAACTTAACAAAAAAACAAACAAAAGATATGCCACCATTTCATCCACAAGCTCAATATTTGCAATGTATGGAGATAGGTTTGTCTTGCGAAATGGCTCAAGTACCATAGGTGGAGGGAAAGTCCTAAATCCTATCGCAGATCCTATGAAAAAAGCGCAAAAATTAGAACTTTTAGAGCTTTTGAGTGAGAAAAAATATTTAGAGTCTTTTATGTTTTTAAGCAAAATCCACAAAAAAGGGTTTGGACTAATAAGCTCTGTTCAAAGATTTGGGCTAAGTCATGATGAAAGTATAGAGATGTTAAGTGATGAACAAGAGCTTTTTGTGGACAAAACAGCACTTGTTGTATATGAATATAAGATTGTAGACTATTTGGAAAATATTATTTTAAATATCTACAAAAAAAATCCATACGCACTAATATCAGCACACCTAATCCACGATAGATTTAAGTGGGCTAGTGTTTATTTAGCTGATTTTGTACTCAATAATATGGTAGCCAAAAACTTATTGGTATTTGAAAACGGTTTATATATGCAAAAAGATATAAAAATTGAAAATATATCAAACTTCATAGAAAATAAAATATATCAAAACTTACACGAATCATACCTCACCCCTGAAGCACCATACAACATATATGATATGCTAGACCTTGATAGAAAAAATGGTGATAAAGCTTTTAAAAACCTAACACACAATCAAAAAATAAAAAGACTCGCCCATAATTATTTTATCACAACAGAAAACCTTATAAAAGCAAAAGAGTTGATGAAAAATATTATCAAACAAGATGGATATATAGATATTCATAACTTTAAAACTCACCTAAATGTAAGCCGTAAATACCTTATCTCTTTGCTTGATTATCTTGATACCCTACCAGATATTAAAAAGCTAGATAACCAGAGGTTTTTGGTAAAGTAGATTATAAATTAAGCTTTAACTAAATATTTAGTACAATAAAAGATTATTTGAGTTTTTGTAGTCATTTAGATATTGTGTTAAACTTAGGGAGATTAGGATGAATTATAAGCCACCATATACAATAACATCTAAAATAGTGAATCTTATCTCACAAATTAGTGAAGAATTGACAAAAATAGAGATAGATGAGCAAAGAATCATTACTCCAAATTTGCGTAAAATAAATCGTATTAAAACATTAGCAGGTACTTTGGAAATAGAGGGAAATTTCCTTGGAGAAGAGAAAATCACCTCAATACTTGACGGTAAAACAGTCCTTGGAACATATAGAGAAATAACAGAAGCAAAAGGTGCTATCGAAGCATACAAAGAGTTTGAAAACTACAATCCAAAAACTCTAACAGATATGTTAAAAGCTCATCAAATACTTATGAAAGATATGATTACAACTGCTGGAAGTTTTAGAAGTATAAATGTAGGAGTCGGTGGAAAAGATGGAGTGGCTCATATCGCACCGCCGCCAAATCAAGTACCAAAGCTTATGCAAGATTTATTTGATTGGCTTAGTACCACAGATGAACATCCTCTTATAACTAGCTCTGTTTTTCATTATGAGTTTGAGTTTATACACCCATTTAGCGATGGTAATGGAAGAATAGGGCGACTTTGGCAAAGTGTTATAATGCACAGTTGGAAAAAAGCATTTATCGCAATTCCTACAGAAAGTATCATAAGAGACCATCAAGAAGAGTATTATCAGGCTATCGAAAACTCTAGTAGCATAGGAGAAAGTACCCCTTTTATAGAGTTTATGCTTGAAGTGATACTTGAAAGTATCCAAAGTTCGGTGACAAGTAACCAAAAAAGTAGCCATAAAAGTGACCAAAAGGTTTTGGAACTTATGAAAAAAAATAGTAAAATCACAATTAAAGAATTAATGCAACAACTAAGCATGAGTGAATCAGGTATAAAAAAGGTAATAAAAAAATTAAAAGTTGAAAATAGAGTGCAAAGAGTTGGTAGCTTAAAAGATGGAAGATGGGAAGTTTTAGAAAATTATATTGATAGAGAGATATATTGATGAATGAAAAAAATTATTGGTTACTTCTGTGTAATCCAGATGAATGGTTTGGTTCACAAGTTTTAGAAAATGCAAAAGTGAATGATCTATTATTTAATCTTGATATTGAAGATTGGAGAGTTAGAGAAAGTCATTTTAAAGATATTAAACTTGGAGATTTTGGGATAATTAAAGTTGGTGAAGATAAGCGAAGCAATAAAAGAAGAACTTTAGCTGATGGACAAATTGCAGAAAAACTTGATGCAGGAATATATGCAATTTTTGAAGTTATTGAAAATAAGAATGGACAAATTTTATTTTATGATAATGATGAAACTCGAATCAATATCAAAATTATCAATAATTTATTTCAAAAAAATGCAATTATAAAAAAAGATACTGCACAACAAATATTGCAAGGATACTATAAACAACAAAGTAGTGTAAAGATGGATAGTAAGATTTTTCAAAAAGTATTAGATTATATAGAAAAGAGAGAATATATGCTTAATAATAAAACAAACCAACCACTAAATCAAATTTTATACGGTCCTCCTGGGACTGGAAAAACTTATAATACTATCAATAAAGCTTTAGAAATTATTGATGGTGTGGTACCAGATGATAGGGTAGAAGCAAAAGCAAAATTTGAAGAGTATAAAAAAGCTGGACAAATAGAGTTTGTAACATTTCATCAAAGTTATGGTTATGAAGAGTTTGTTGAAGGGATAAAAGCTAAAACTACAGATAATGGAGTAGAATATAAAATTGAATTTGGGATATTAAAAAAACTCACAAAAACAGCTAAAGAGAATTTTGAAAATAGTAGAAAAACAAATTTACAACTTATACAAGAAAAATCATTAAAGCAAAAATTAGAGATATTTTTAAATGATGCTCTTGAAAATGGAACGGAATTTGTTAAAACAAAAGGTGGAAAATTCAAGATTATTGAGTTAAGTCAAGATGAAATAACTATTTTTGCTGAAGATTCAAACTATAGTGACAAAAAATTATCAATACCTATTGATGAGTTTTATAAAATTCTAGAGACAGATTTGGAATTAAAAACTTCACGGCAAATGGCAAAAGATATTTTTGGTCTCAACAACCAAAGACAAAGAGATACATATTATTTTACTATGAGCAAAAAATTTCATGAAACTAAAATTGATAATATAGAAGAAATTGAGAATGAAGAACCTCTAAAAAACTACATCTTAATAATAGATGAAATAAACCGTGGAAATATCTCAAAAATCTTCGGAGAACTTATCACACTTATTGAGCCATCAAAAAGAATAGGGGCAGACGAAGAAATAAGAGTAAAGCTTCCATATAGTGGGGATGATTTTGGAGTGCCTTCAAATCTTTACATCATCGGTACTATGAATACGGCTGATAGAAGTATTGCTTTGATGGATACTGCACTTAGAAGAAGATTTGAGTTTACTGAGATGATGCCACAACCTGAGTTATTGGACTTTGATATAGAGATTCTGAATCAAGTTCAGAATGACGAAAAACATTCAATAAAAATCAATATAAAGTCACTTCTTGAAACTATCAATAAACGAGTAGAATACCTTTATGATAGAGACCATACTATTGGTCATGCTTATTTTATGAGTTTAAGAGATGATAAAATTACTGATAAAAAAGGAGAATTAGAAAATATTTTTAGAAACAAAATAATACCACTATTACAAGAGTATTTTTATGATGATTGGGAAAAGATACTTATGGTTTTGGGTAAAGATGGTTTTGTCGAAAAAGAAGAAGTAGTTCCTAGTATTTTTAGTTATAAAAATGACGATTATCTTGAAGAAAAATCATCTGTTTATACAATTAAAAAAGAATTTGATTTTAGCGAATTTAAAAATGATAATTAAAGAGTTTGAATATCTCCAATATAAAGATATAAACGATAAAAATTATATCAAACCAGAAACTTTTGAAGCACTTGAAAAATTTGTTTTAGATAATGAAACAACACAATATCTCAAAATTACCACAAAAAAAGGTTATGGTAAAGTTCTTCAAGCTCAAAAATTCGTAGGAGTTATTCAAACAAAAGATGGTACTACTATAGAGATATTACCAAAAGTTAAAAATGTAGATGAACAAAAATCAAAAGATATTTTACTAAAGATGCTAAAAACTCTAAAAAAATCGCCATTTAAAAATCTTAATACGGCAAATCTGAAAACTTACAAAATGCCACTTCTTGAAATATTTATCACTATGTTTGTAGAAGAACTGGCTAGACTTGTACAAAAAGGGATAAAATCAGACTATATCACCAAAGAAGAAAATCTCAAATTTTTAAAAGGCAAACTCAAAATAAATGAACAGATAAAATACAACTATATCCATAAAGAGAGGTTTTTTGTGCAGTATCAAGAATTTGTAAGTGATAGGGTGGAAAATAGACTTATAAAAACTACACTTCAATATCTTTATAAAAAATCAAAATTAAACAAAAATCAACAGCGAATTAGGGAGTTTTTATTTGTTTTTGATGATGTTGGTATCTCACACAATATCAAAACTGATTTTGAAAAAATCAAACTAAACCGTCAAATGAAAGATTATGAATTAGTCCTTTTATGGTGTAAGACATTTTTACTTGATAATAGTTTTAGTCCATATAAAGGTAATACAATAGCATTTGCATTACTTTTTGATATGAATTTACTTTTTGAAAGCTATGTAGGGCGTTATTTGAAGAAAAAAGGCTTTGATGTGAGTCTTCAAGATAAAGGAAAATATCTTGTAGATAGTCATCAAAAATTTGCACTCCGCCCAGATATTGTAATAAACTGGAAAGAATCTATTATTATAGTCGATACCAAATGGAAGAATATCACAGAGGAAAAAGATATAAGCCAATCAGATATGTATCAATTATATGCTTATGGAAAAAAATACAAAAACAATCAGCTCTATTTAATCTACCCTAGACTTGACCAAAAACAACCAAAACTAAAATATACATATTGCCAAGAAGCACAATCAAAACTCAATTTAAGAGTAGTTTATTTTGATTTAGAGAAAAGATAAATAAATTTATAATACCATCACGATTGAAAACACGCTCTTGACGGTCATTTTATTTGACCGCCAACATACAAGCTCCAATAGCTCCTACAAATTGAGGATACTGAGGAACTAAAATATCAGATTCCAATTCTTGTGATAAAATCTTTGCAAGTAGTGGGTTTTGAGCAGCTCCACCGCTAAAAGCAGTAACTCTACCTCTTGCCATACTTTTTGCCATATTAGCTACTCTCGTACCTATTGACATATGTACTCCATACCCTATATTTTGTGGTGTCTCTTTTTTTGCCACAAGAGAAATTACTTCAGATTCAGCAAATACTGCACACATAGAGTTTATTTCCACTTCTTTGGTAGGGTTTTGGCAGTTTAATCCAAAATCATCCAAACTATATCCAAGTCTTGAAGCAGCAATTTCCAAAAATTTACCGGTTCCGGCGGCACATTTGTCATTCATCTTAAAATCTATAAATGAGCCATTATCCCCAAGAAGTATCACTTTACTATCTTGACCGCCTATATCTATCACGACTTCCACATTGTCAAAAAAATATGTGATACCTTTGGCATGGGCTTGTATTTCGCTTACCACTTTTGATTTTTCAAAAGAGTCTATCATATATCGCCCATAGCCTGTAAAGATTATCCCCTCTACATTTTTATCTTGCAGATACGTACTTACAGTATCTTGAGCACCTGCAAGTGTAGATAAAACTACTTTTTCTAGGATATTTTTCTCTTTGTCCATACCTATGATTTTGATATAAGTTGAGCCTATATCTATTCCGTAATACATACTATTCCTTACTAAACTTGATACTTTCTATAAATGCTTCAACTCTTGTTTTGATTTGTCCAGAATCTTCCGGGGAATAATCAGACTCAATAGCTAAAAACGGTATTTTAGAATCTTGTAGTGCGGTTTTAACCAAAAATGATTCTACATTATAAGTGTGACAAAAAGACAACGTATAGTAAATAACACCGTCAGCTTGTTTATCTTTGACCATTTGTTTTATTTTTTCTATTCTTGCTTCATTTGGAGTAAAACAAGCACAGTCTATTTTTGCATATCTTTCTACCATTTTATCAACTATTTCTTCATCACTCATAGTATCGTTTACTTCTATATTGTCTTTGAAATATCTATGACCTATACATGATTCTTCATTGATTATTGCAGCTCCGCTAGTTTCTACTATTTCGTGCAGTTTCCAGTTTGGTGCAGCAAAAGGAGTCCCAAGGATTATAAGTCTTAAGGAGTCTTTTTCAAATACGTTTATTTGATTTTCTACCCTTGCTTCAAGCTCATCGCAAAGAAGATTGAGGTGTCTTGTAAATCTCACAGGTTCATCTATAAAAGATATTTGCATCACAAATAGTGCATCTCTTCCGCTTATCGGTATATTTGTATTTGCTCTTAAATTATCGAGTCTTTGTAAAGCTTTTCTTTTTTCATTGATAACTTCTATTCCTGCTTTTAGTGAAGATGCGTCAAGTTTGTTGCCTGTTACTTCTTCTATGTGAGTTTTGAAGTCCATTACCTCTTCTCTCCAAAGTCTTAAACTTTTAGTATCTTTTTTTTGAGGTATATGCATTATATGTACAGGGTGGTGCTTGTCTAAGATTTCCCATGTTTTTTTCTTTGCTTCACAAGTAGTTTCACCGTATATAAAAGTAGCTGATTGGGTATATCCACAGCTTTTTAGCATTTTAAATCCGTGAGCAGATTTGATAAGTGGACAGATGTTTCTTGGAAGTTCTTTTTCAGCTTCAGGTATAGAAGCAGGAGAACCGCTACAAAGCCCATAACAAGCTCCACCGGCACCTACAACCATCTCTTCAGGTACAAAAATACAAAATGTACCTACAAGTGGTTTGCCCTCTTTTTTGATTACATTTAGTTCTTTAATCCTTTTGGTTTGGAATCCATCCCAAAATTCATCAAAATATTTCATATTAAGTGGTCTGTTTTTTTGGCTTAAAAATACATCTTCATGTCTTTTTGAAGCACCTTCTAGCATTTTTGACAATCTTGGAACATCAATTTCTAATTCATTCCAAAGGTCTATATATTCTTGAGCAATCATCGTTTCTCCTAAATTAATAATTAGGATATGAGAAGTGATAGAGGAATCTATGCAGTCTAAACCTTAGACAATATCCAAAATGGTAAATATTTTTTTACCTTTTGTAATATTATCCGCAGTTTACTAAAAATCTGATTAAATCATATAAGTGAAATTCTTGTAGTTGTTTGTATAGTCGTCTAGTTTTGAAAGTGGTACGTTAAATTGTTCTTTTACCCCTTGTTTTGCTTCATCCCAAAAAGAAAGTAGTTTACAATCACGGTTATTGCCAGTATCAAAGTCACAAATAGAGCCATCAAGAGCTTCTATGATTTCAAGAACAGTAATATCTTTTGCATCACGAGCCAAGACATACCCACCTTTAGCACCTCTGATACTTTTTAGGATATTTGCATTTTTTAGAATAAGTAGTATTTGTTCAAGATAATTTTGCGGTAAATCCATATTTTGAGCTATTGTTACGCTTTTTACCGCTTCATTTTGTTGATGCGTATATATGTAATAACTCGCGATAACACCGTAAACACCCTTTGTAGATATTCCAGCCAAAACAACTCCTATGGATTAATATGAAGATATTCTATCAAAAATCTTGTTAATTTGTACTTTTATGCTATAAAACCACCACCTAGTACTAAGTCATCTTTATAAATTACCAGTGCTTGACCTTTTGCTACACCAAATAAAGGCTCATATAATTTTGCATATATCAAGTCCCCTTTTTTCTCCACATAAGCTTTTGTTTTTTTGCTTTTATATCTTGCTTTTACACTATACTCACCGTTTATAAAACCATCATCTAAAGAGAAATTGACTGCTTTTATCTTATGTATCGCTAGTTCATCAAACAACCCTGCAGTTATACTGTTTTGTCTTGGATTGATTTTGAGTACATAGTGTGGCTCTTTTGCTAAAGGTACGTCAAATCCTCTCCTTTTACCTACCGTATAGTGCATATACCCTTTGTGTTTGCCTATTATTTCACCTTTTGAGTTTCTAACATTTCCTGTTTTATTTACATCAAAATGGTATTTAAGTATATCGATATAATCATTATCCACAAAACATATCTCTTGTGATTCTTTGTAGGTTTGCGGATGACTAAACCACTCCAATTTCTCAAAAGCCTCTTTTTTTACTTCGCTTTTATACATACCGCCTAGCGGGAATATGATTTTTTCTATCACATCTTTTTTGAGACCAAACAAAAAATAGCTTTGGTCTTTTGTATCATCAAATGCCTCTTTTATATATCCGTCACCGGACAAAGCATAATGACCTGATGCAATCTTATCAAAGCCCATTTCAATAGCCTTTGCAAAAGCAAATCC
The DNA here is from genome assembly GCA_002421845.1 of Epsilonproteobacteria bacterium UBA6211. Taxonomy (GTDB): domain Bacteria; phylum Campylobacterota; class Campylobacteria; order Campylobacterales; family Arcobacteraceae; genus UBA6211. The sequence continues at coordinate 11,133 of DISL01000037.1, forward strand.
AAATTTCATTCTTGGATTACAAACGGTACAAGGATTTGGGGTAAATCCGTTTTTGTATGAGGATATAAAATAGTTATATACCTCTTTTTCAAAAAGCTCCATAGCATCTAATACATGTATTTTGATGTTTAGATTTTTACCTATATTTTTTACGCTTTGTATATTTTCTTGGTGTTTTTTTTCGTCTTTATGAAGCTTTAGATAAAACCCCTCCACATCATATCCCTGTTTTTGCAACAAATACGCACTATATGCAGAGTCTATCCCACCGCTTAGAAGTAATGCTACTTTCATGGCTAGTTACCGCAACTTGGTACTACATCACTATCTTTTGCGTAATATATACAAAAAGCCTCAAGATGAGTTAATACTTCATTATCTATTCCATGTTTAGAAAGTTTCAAATCCTCAAAAAACAACTCTCCTTTGTTTTCAAATTTCTTTTGCCACTCTTGTTTTGTAAATTGTTTCGTAAAAACAGCACCGTTTACACCTGTTTGAATAGCAATAAAATATTTATAATAAATCTGACCTTTATAAGGGTCTCCCAAAAAACTGTTTGCGTATGTCATTTGAGCCAATATCACACATATAAAACAAAACTTTCTCATATCATATCTCCTTTAGTGCTTGAGTTAAATCTTCTATCAAATCGCTTATATCTTCAATCCCTACAGAAAGCCTCAAAGTCCCTTCTCTTAGACCAAAGCTTTGTTTTTGTTCTGCAGTATATTCTGAATAGATAGTATGATAAGGGGCTATTATAAGACTTTTATTGTCTTGAATATTTGTACTTCTTCTTACAAGTTTCAATCTATCCATCAAGCCGTAAGCTTGTGCTTTGTCTTCCAAATCAAAGGTCAAAATTGACCCTGGAAATAAAAAATACTCCTTAGCCAAATCATAATAATGGTTCTCTTTTAGCAAAGGGTAATTAACGCTTTTTACTTTTTTGTGGTCATACAAAAAATAAGCTAGTTCTCTTATATTTTCTTTTGTTCTATCTGCTCTAAGAGCCAAAGTTTCGAGACCAAGTGATAGCATATAGGCACTTTGAGGACTAAGTGACGAGCCTATATTTCTAAATGTTTGTTTTTTCAATTTTGCTATAAAGGCATTTTGTCCGAATTTATCATAAAACTTATTTAGATGTGGATATTTACTCCACTCAAAAGTGCCGTTGTCTATGATAAGTCCACCCACTACCGTACCGCCACCTGAAATATATTTGGTAGCAGAGAGTAAATCTATATCAATACCGTATTTTTTGGAATCAAAAAGATAAAACGGTGTCATTGTCGTATCTGCTATCAAGACTATATTATGCTTTTTGGCTATTTGACTAAGAGCATTTATATCCGGTATTATCAGTTCAGGGTTGCTTATGGTTTCAAAAAATATAATCTTTGTCTTTTCATCTATATTGGCTTCTACACAATCTTGACTAGTTATGTCAACATACCTTACATCTATCCCAAAATCTACCAATGTATTTTGGAAAAAAGACAAGGTATGACCAAATAATTTATTGGTTGTTATTATATTGTCACCGCTTTTTAAAAGTGCAAAAAAAGTGTTTGAAATAGCAGCCATACCGCTAGAAGTAGCAACTACTCCTTGAGAATCGGTGATATGTTTTACTTTGTTTTCTAGTTCCTCTACCGTTGGATTTGAAGCTCTACTATAGGTATGACCTGCTTTTTTACCTGTAAATACATCTTCAAGCTCTTGAGCCGTCTCATATTCAAATGCGGCATTTTGGTATATAGGTACTCGTAAAGAGCCGTAAATATCGCTTTTTGGATATTTGGTATGTAACGCTTTTGTTGTATATTTCATTAGATTCCTTTCTAAATTTTTGTAATTATATCAAAGTTGACAAATTCTGTCAAGATACTTGACATTGATTTTAAAATATGTTAAGATTCCAAAAATTCAATGAGGAGACCAAATGGATAGACGAGATTTATTTAAGCTCGGATTTCTTAGCACTACCGTAGCCCTTGGTAGTGCTTATGCAAATCCAATAAAAGAGCAACAAGTATTAAGTACAAATACTTTAAACAAAGTACAAAATAAAAAAAGGGTGATTATAATAGGTGCAGGTTTTGCAGGACTTAGCGTAGCAAAAAGTATCAGACTATTAGGTGATAAATCAAGCGAGATTTTAGTGTTTGATGCTAGAAATGTTTTTGCTTCATGCCCATATAGTAACCTTTATTTAGGTGGAGTTGACGGTGTGAAATATGAAGATTTACTTTTCTCGCCCCTTGAACCTGCTCACAAATACGGTTATCAAGTAGTTAGCGATAAAGTAGTGTCCATAGATAAATCAAGAAAAATTATCTCAACTTTAAAAGGTGACTATGAATACTCATATTTGGTTATTGCTACAGGTATAGAGTATGATTATTCAACCTATGGATTGGACGATACAAAAGCACTTTTATGCCAAAGTTTGTATCCTGCAAGTTATAGCGGTGGTAGCGAACAACTAAGCTTAAAGAAAAAAATAGAAAATTTCAAAGGGGGTACTTTTGTCATAACGGTACCAAAGGGAGCTTATAGATGTCCTCCTGCACCTTATGAAAGAGCTAGTTTGATAGCAAATTATTTCAAAACTCATAAAATAAAAGCAAAAGTAGTAGTTATTGACCCTCGAGAAAAACCGACTACGAAAGCAAAAGGGTTTTTAAAGGCATTTAATGAACTTTACAAAGATTATATAGAGTATTTGCCTACAAGTAATATTACCGATATTGATTTGGAAAATAAAGCTATAAAATTTGATACTTTTGATATAAATGCAAAAAAATTTGTTACAAAAACTATTAATTTTGACGATGCAAATATCATCCCGTCAAACAAAGCTACAAGTTTATTAAAAAACAGCGGTTTAGAGGTCACTAGCGACGGTTGGGGTAGGGTAAAGACACCGAGTTTTCAAAGTCTAAACGATGAGTTTATATATATTGTGGGTGATGTTTTAGGGGAATATCCATTTCCAAAAAGTGCCCAAATGGCAAATTCGTGCGGAGTAATATTAGGGGAGCATTTGGCAAAAATCCTAAACGGTCAAAATCCAAATTTCGGTGAAAAACTCCCGGGTAACGTATGTTATTCGATGGTAAGTAGCACTGCGGCTATAGCTGTGACCCATCAGGCTTATTTTAGTGACGGCAAAGTAGGTGTAAATGCAGAACTTTTTGAAGACGCTGATAATGCCACTGCAATAGCTACAAAAAATTGGTATTTCGGTATCACGAGCAATATATTTGAATAGGATGATTTATGACTTGCAGTATCAAAAAACCAAACAAAACTATTCGCATAATCGTAGGGATAGTTATCCTTTTAGTCGGGGTTTATTTTGAGAGTTTTTGGGGACTTATAGGTCTTGTTCCTATAGGTTTTGCCATCTTTGGATATTGTCCGATATGTAGTTTGGCAAACAAAAGAATTTAACGGAATATTTCTTGCATTACCGCTTATAAAGCTATTTTATAGGCGGTGTGCTATGGCTATAATCAACGATACAACCTTACGTGACGGCGAACAAGCCCCTTATGTAGCATTTAATACAAACGAAAAACTACAAATAGCAAAATTACTTTATGAAAACGGTGTCGATGAGCTTGAGATAGGTATTCCTGCTATGGGCAAAAAAGAGCAAAACGACATCAAAGAACTTTTAGCCCTTAATCTTCCTTTACGTATGATGAGTTGGAACAGGGCTGTTATAAGTGATTTGGAACATTCCTTAGAGTGCGGTGTACAAGCCGTAGATTTATCCATACCCGTATCAAAAACACTTATAGACATCAAATACCGTGGACAAATAGATAAAATCTTCCAAAATCTCGAAGCTACTATCTCTTTGGCAAAAAAAGAGGGACTTTTCGTATGTATAGGTGCAGAAGATAGCTCACGGGCTGATTTGGGATTTTTAAAAGAGATTATTTTATTTGCAAAAACTCTAGGAGCTGATAGATTTAGATATTGCGATACCATAGGGATTTTGACCCCTATTAAAACTTATCAAGTCATCTCAATTCTCAAAGATACAAGCGATATAGAAATAGAGATGCATACACACAATGACTTCGGTATGGCAACAGCCAATGCAATAGCAGGTTTTGAAGCAGGAGCAAATAGCATAAATACTACCGTCATAGGTCTTGGCGAAAGGGCTGGAAATGCAAGTTTTGAGCAGGTTTTGATGAGCCTAAAAGAGCAGTTCAAAGAAAAAAGAGAGATACACCCTGACAAACTAAAAGAGCTTGTAGGATATGTATCTTTGTGTGCAAACAAACCTTTGGGGGATTATATGCCTATAGTGGGCAAAAATATCTTTGCTCACGAAAGCGGTATTCATGCAAACGGAATGATAAAAAACGACTTGGCATACGAGCCTTTTAGTCCACAAAGCGTAGGACTCAAAAGGGATTTTCCCATAGGTAAACACAGCGGTACAAGCACATTGAAATATCACCTTCAAAATTGCGGACTAGAAGTAGATACTTCCAAACTCCAAAACCTTATAGAAAACGTAAGAGATATAGTAACAAGACGTAAAAAAGTTTTGGATTTAAAAGAACTAAAAGAGCTTTATTTATGTATGTAAGATGGCTGAAACTTGACTTCTTTGAGCAAATTAAAGACTCATTGGGACTTGATAATCATATCATATCCAAAAGTATAGAACACTCTCCGCATTTATGTTTTTACGTAGTCGATGAGAAGAATAATTTTTTGGGTTTTATTTGTGGATATGAGTTTGAAAATAACGTAAGCATTACGGCACTCTTTGCAAAAAGTGATGATGCAAAGATAAAATTACTAAAAAGCTTAATCCAATGTGTACATAATAAATCCCTACAGACTATAATCCCTATTAGTGATTTTGAGTTATTCGGTAGTTTGGGATTTGAAAAATATACCGATGTATTGGGCTATGTATCAAGCGGTAGGGCAGTGGCTTTTAATTTTACAACCAATCACGCAAAAGAGGTAAATAACCCAAACTTTTTTCAAATAGCTTACAAACTAAACAAAAAAATAGTTGGTGATGATTTGTATGATTATACGTCACGTGATATGAATTCAAGCTCATCACTCAATCTTGCCACCAATTACGGGTATTTACACTCTCGTGCTTTAAACAAAGATATTATTATATCCCCTTTTTTTGTGGAAGATATGAATTATATGGATGCGGAAAAACTTCTTCGCGGAGTTTTGCACTATAGGGGGCTTAAAAAACTAAAAGCTTATATCCCTGATATTGCAGAGATTAAAGAGCTTTTTGAGTCTTATAAATTTGAGCAAAAAGAGAAGCTTGTATATGTATATATGGGCGAGAAACCAAAAATCAAGTTGGATAATGTATATGGGTTTTAGGTGGTAGATGGCAGAGAACAGGTGGTAGTTAAAGCTTAGTATATTATTAATTTTTAAGAAGAAGGAGTAAAAATGGATCAAACGGAATTAAAAAAAGAACACGCAAGATTAAAAAGATTGGCTGTAGAAATAGCAGGTCAAATACATGATATAGTAGAAGATACTTTGTGGAGTGAATATGAACAACTCCCTATTTTGTCGGCAAAAGTAGTAGAATCCGTAAAAGAGGCGAATGATTTTAAAAAAGAGAATGGATTGTAGGTAGTATATTGGTATATTGGTATATTGGTATATTGGTGGGCTTTTCTTACCAATAACCAATTACTAATTACCAATACACGAACAAGAGGTATAGAATGCAAATAGAACATATAGAAACTCTCGGTGACACAGTTATTTGTGATTGTTCGGAAACATCCATAAAAGATGCTATAGAAATACTACAACACACGGACCTCCCATACCCAAAAGCAAAAAAACTAGTCACCAAATGCTCCCGTACTTGTTGTGACAAACCTCTACGCTTACTTTTCAATATGGTCGAATTTGGAAAATTTGACTTAAACGAAGTAGTCTTTCTTATAAAAAAATAAAAAATCACTTGAAAATTTTTCTATGGAACACCATTTGCAATAACCTTTTGTGAATATTTAACAAAAGGAGTTTAAGATGTCAGAGTTAAGACAGATAGCATTTTACGGTAAAGGTGGGATTGGAAAATCTACAACTTCTCAAAATACATTGGCAGCAATGTGTCATTATTTTGGTAAAAAAATACTAATAGTAGGTTGTGACCCAAAAGCGGACTCAACAAGACTTATATTACATGAGAAAGCTCAATCAACAATTATGCAACTAGCAAGTGAAGCAGGAACGGTTGAGGACTTAGAATTAGAAGATGTGTGCAAACCTGGTGCCGGTGAATTTCATCCGGACGATGAAAAAGTAACTAAAGGTTATATTATGTGTACAGAATCAGGTGGACCAGAGCCGGGAGTTGGATGTGCAGGTAGAGGTGTTATTACAGCGATTAACTTCCTAGAAGAAGAGGGTGCTTATAACGATGAACTAGATTTCGTATCTTATGACGTTCTTGGTGACGTTGTTTGCGGTGGATTTGCTATGCCTATCCGTGAAGGTAAAGCTCAAGAGATATATATCGTTATGTCAGGTGAGATGATGGCTATGTATGCAGCAAATAATATCTCTAAAGGTATTTTAAAATATGCAAATACCGGTGGTGTTAGACTTGCAGGACTTATTTGTAACGCTAGAATGACAGATAGAGAGTATGACCTAGCTAAAAACTTAGCTACACAAATCGGTACTCAAATGATTCACTTCGTTCCAAGAAGTAACCACGTTCAAAGAGCAGAGCTTAGAAGAATGACGGTTGTTGAATTTGCTCCAAAATCTGAACAAGCTATGGAATATAGAGAGTTAGCTAGAAAAATCATAGAAAATGATTTGAAAGTTATCCCTACACCGCTTCATATGGATGACCTTGAAAATCTATTGATGGAATTTGGTTTGGAAGAAGAAGTAGAAGCTGACGCAATCGGTAAAAAAGCGGAAGAAGCGTAAGTAAAATGCTGAGGTACTGAGAAACTGAGGTACTGAGCAAGAAGAAGAGAAGAAGAAAGTAAAAAAATATAAAATTCGAAGTAAAAGTTTGTTTGAGAGTCAGGCGAATTCTTTCGCCACTTTAGGGTTTGCTACTTTAGGATTGATTTATTCAATCCGCTAAAAGTAGTCATAAAATTTAGGTCCCTTTTAAAATGGGACATTTTACAAGGAGAAAAAGATGTTCGTATGTGGATACCACTTTCCTGCTAGTATGGGAAATGATGTAAGTTTTGACAAAGTTATAGAGAAAGTAACTGCTGGTGCTGGTGATTTATCAGGAATAAAAGCTGTTGAAGTAACTGGTGAGACTTCAAAAGGTGAAGTAGTAGAAAAATTTACTGTTGAGCCTGGTTCATTTATGTTTACTGCTTTAGTTGATTATTATAAAAAAGCTGATGTACCGGAAAAAGACGGTTTCAAAATGATTTATTATACAAATAAATATCAAATCAGTGAAATATCAAAAACTGTTGACGGAGATGGTACAAAATCTTTCTGTAAAAAGTTTGATGATATGAATCTATATAGAATCAAAGTAGCGTAAAAAGTTAATATTTGTGATACTTTTTGACAATTTCTTTGTTGAGATTGCTCAGAAAATACATACAAAATCGAACTTTAGCTTAAATAACGGTGAGAAACTAGAAAACTGAGAACTTGAGTATTTTACTCAGTCACTCAGTCACTCAGTAGCTTAGTAACTTTTAAAAAGGAGTAAACAGATGAATCCAAATTTAGAAAGCTTACAAAAAGAGGTAATACAAGAAGTTCTTGATAGTTACCCGGAGAAATTGAAAAAAAACAGAGCAAAACACTTAGGTGTTGATAGTCCTGAAACAGGTAAAGGTGCTTGTAGTACTACAAGAAGCAACAAACAAACAGTACCAGGCGTTATGAGCCAAAGAGGTTGTGCATATGCAGGATCTAAAGGGGTTGTTTGGGGTCCTATAAAAGATATGATTCATATCAGTCATGGACCGATAGGTTGTGGACAATATAGTAGAGCCGGAAGAAGAAACTATTATATAGGTACAACAGGTGTTGATACATTTGTTACTATGAACTTTTCTACAGATTTTACGGAAAAAGATATTGTTTTCGGTGGAGATAAAAAACTAAAAACAGCTTTAGAAGAATTAGATACATTATTCCCGTTACACAACGGTATAAGTATCCAAAGTGAATGTCCAATCGGTCTTATCGGTGATGATATTCAAGCAGTTGCTAAAAAACACAACCAAGAAACAGGTGAGCCGGTAATTCCAGTATCATGTGAAGGTTTTAGAGGTGTTTCTCAATCACTTGGTCACCACTTAGCAAACGACGTAATTAGAGATTATGTATTTAGTGATAATTCATACAAAAAAGATTTTGAATCAACTCCTTATGATGTAGCAATCATAGGTGATTATAATATCGGTGGGGATGCTTGGAGTTCAAGAATTTTACTAGAAGAAATGGGTCTTAGAGTAATAGCTCAATGGTCCGGTGATGCTAGTTATAAAGAAATGGCAATAGCTCCAAAAGCAAAATTAAATTTATTACATTGCTATAGATCAATGAACTACATAGCAAGACATATGGAACAAGAATACAATATTCCATGGATTGAATATAACTTCTTTGGACCAAGCAAAACAACTGAAAGTTTAAGAAAAATTGCAGCTCAATTTGATGAGACTATTCAAGCAAAATGCGAAGAGGTAATAGCAAAATATCAACCGATGGTAGATGCAGTTATCGCAAAATATAGACCAAGACTTGAGGGTAAAAAAGTAATGTTATATGTTGGAGGTCTTAGACCAAGACACGTAATAGGTGCTTATGAAGACTTAGGTATGGAAATAATCGGAACAGGATATGAGTTCGCCCACGGTGATGATTATCAAAGAACAAAAGAAGATTTAGGTAGAAGTACGCTTATTTACGATGACGTAAATGAATACGAGCTTGAAGCTTTTGTTAAAAAATTACAACCTGATCTTGTTGCAAGTGGTGTAAAAGAGAAATATGTATTCCAAAAAATGGGATTACCATTTAGACAAATGCACTCTTGGGATTATAGTGGTCCTTATCATGGATATGATGCTTTTGCAATTTTCGCAAAAGATATGGATTTGGCTTTAACTTCTCCTGTATGGGCTCACAGTAAAGCTCCATGGGAAAAAACGGCAGAGGCGGTGTGATATGCAAAATGTAGAAAAAATAGTAAACGGACAAAAACTTTTCCAAAAACCTGAATATCAAGAAGTTTTGGAAAATAAAAAACAATTTGAAAGCTCTGTCGGTGCTTCTAATCCTGCTAAAGTTGCTGAAGTTGCCGAGTGGATGAAAGGGTGGGATTATAGAGAAAAAAATCTAGCTCGTGAAGCTATCACTGTAAATCCTGCAAAAGCTTGTCAGCCTTTAGGTGCTGTTATGGCTGCACTTGGTTTTGAAAACACTATGCCTTATGTTCATGGAAGTCATGGTTGTGTTGCTTACTTTAGAAGTTATTTTACAAGACACTTCAAAGAGCCAACACCTTGCGTATCTGACTCTATGAGTGAAAGTGCTGCGGTTTTCGGAGGGCTATCAAATATGAAAGAGGGATTACTTAACTGTAAAGTTATGTACAAACCTGATATGATAGCTGTATCAACTACTTGTATGGCAGAAGTTATCGGTGATGACTTACATGCATTTACAATAGGTGCACGTGCTGAAGCAAACGGTGAGCTAGATGATACACTTATCCCATCGGCTCATACTCCATCATTCGTAGGTAGCCATATAACCGGTTATGATAATATGATGAGAAGTATTTTGGAACAAACCGTACCTGAAAATACTGAAAAAGTTGTTGACAAAGAAAGAATCAACATCATCCCTGGTTTTGAACCATATATCGGAAGTTTGAGAGAAGTTAAAAAAATAGCTTCAATGTTTAGTGATAAAATAGTAATGATAGGCGACCATGCAGACCAATGGGATACACCAGCTGGTGAATACCAAATGTTTAGCGGTGGAACAAGTCTTGAAGATCTTAAAACATCAAGAAACGCTGGAACAAGTATCAGCTTACAAAAATATTCAACTATAAACACAGGTAAATTACTAAAAAATATCTGGAAACAAAAATATCTTACACTTAACCCAATCGGTTTGAGCGGTACAGATGAGTTTGTAATGGCTTTGAGTGAATTAACAGGCAAAGAAGTTCCAGCTGAGCTAAAACTTCAAAGAGGAAGATTAGTAGATGCAATGCAAGATAGCTATCCGTATATGCACGGTAAAAAATTCGCTATCTGGGGTGACCCTGATTTCTTACTAGGTGTGGTTTCATTCTTAGTTGAAATGGGTGCAGAGCCTACTCATGTACTTTGCCACAATGCACCGAAAAAAGGTTGGGAAGAGGATATGAAAGCAATCCTTGCTAAATCTCCGGCTGCTGCATCTTGCCAAATATGGGCAGGAAAAGACCTTTGGGCATTAAGAAGTATATTGTTTACTGAACCGGTTGATTTTATGATTGGAAATGTTTACGGTAAAGAACTATACAGAGATACAGGAATACCTTTGATTAGAATAGGTTTCCCGATATTCGATAGACACCATTTACATAGATACTCTATCAGTGGATATGAGGGTGCATTAAATCTTCTAACATGGATTACAAATGCAGTTCTTGATCAACTTGATGAAGAGACAAAACACATAGCTCAAACTGACTACTTCTTCGATTGTGTTAGATAGTATTTAATACATTCGCTTCTTACGGGAAAAGGCTTTTAGCCTTTTCTTTGTCTATTTATATTTCAAACCATCTCCATAAGTACTTCAGGATGATTGTTCGCTACATTTAAGAGTACTTTTGCAGGACCTTCAGGCTGTCTTCTTCCTTGTTCCCAATTTCTTAGTGTATGAACACTGATATTCATAAGTGTTGCAAATTGTTCTTGTGAAAGGGACATTTTTGTTCTTATTTCTTTTGGGTTGGGCTCTTTTATATAAAATCTTCTACTAGGTTTGGCTTGACCTTTCATAATCTTTTTTGCTTCTTTAATACTTTCGACTAATTCATCAAACATCTGTTTTTCCATCTTATTACCCCTTGATTAAACTTTTTAATATAGACAATTCTTCATCATTTAGATTGTCTTTTTTGGTTTTTGTGTAAACATATAGCATATATAAAGTGTGCTTGTTCTCATAGTAGTAATAGATATTTCTTATACCACCACTTTTGCCACTATTTTTTAATTTCCATCTTAGTTTTCTTAGTCCACCAGATTTTGGTATTATATCACCACTTTGTGGATGTTCCACTAAAAAACTTTGAAGTTCTTTATATTCCTCATCACTTAGTAATTCAGTTATATATTTCGTGTAAATCGAAGTTTCTATAATTTCCATTGTGATTATATCCTTTTTGACACTATAAGTCAATGACTTACTCATGTTTTATTTAATGTATATTATCATTATTCTATAATAACTTTAAAAAATATTACATATTGCAATATTTTTAAGTATCAATCTATTTTTATGTTAAAGTTTTTAATCAACTAAATACAAGGTGGATACAATGAATGACATATCGAATATTGTGGTTTATAATGATGGGGAGTTGGAGTTAAAAGTTTCGGTTGAAAGAGATAGTGTTTGGTTAAGTGCTGATGAAATTGCATATATTTTTAATGTCAATAGACCAGCTATTGTTAAACATATTTGGAATATTTATAAAGATGATGAATTGGAACAAAATTCAACTTGTTCCATTTTGGAACAGGTTGCAAAAGATGGTAAAATAAGAAAAATAAATTTCTACAATCTTGATATGATAATTTCTGTTGGTTACTTAAAGACCTTGGTAAAAAATGGTTCGCATTTTCAAAGATGAATTTCATTGCAAATGAGTTGATTGAGAAGATAGTATAAAGAGGTCATACTCTGACCCCTTTATACTTGCATCAGCTTATAAAAGTATCGCTTAGTTTTTCAAGATTTAGGATTGTTAGGAGTTTTTTATTTTCTTCTTGATTATCCAGTATTACGATACTTTGTATCAAAGTTCCACCGCTTATGAAATGGTTTTCTATCGGTTTTATTTTGTTTGAATCGACTTCATTTATATTTCCGAGGCGATTTACCAAGATACCCACATAGTGTTTTTGGACTGCATTTTTGTATTTGATGATAACTATATCGCTATATGCTTCATCGTTGTATTCGTGGATAAGGGATTTTATATCAAGGACGCTTACTGCATTGTCTTTGTATATCACCGTACCTTTGAAAATAGAGTTTTGATCCAAATCTATAGAGTGTTCAAGTTGTTTGACGCTTACTGTTTCTACTATGTCGCTTGTATGTACTCCTAGCCATTTTTCACCCACATAAAACGACCCTATTTCAGCCGTATCCGTAGTGGTTGCAAGGGATTCTATTTTGAATCCGTTTACCGTTTTTGCAATAGGTAAGTTTGCTTGTGAAATATAAGAAAAATAAAAAGCAAAAACATCGTTTTTGTATTTGTCGCTTGAGCTTTTGTATTCTCTATACCCTTTTGAGCAAGTGACCCCTATGGCATAGTATTTGTCGTCAAAGGTAACTATTTGGCTGTATGATTCACCGTTTTTTAGTGCAAAAAATTTATCTTCTAGTTGTAGATATTCACCTATATTTAAGGCTTCGTTTGTAGAGGAGATGATTTTTTTCTCACGTGACGTAAATACCGCAAAAGATTCTTGGCTTGAATTTTTCGGTAAAGAGTCGTTTAGAATATCAAAAAACTCTTTTGTGGAGTTAAATACTATACCGATACCTCCGACTGCTTTGTCGCCTTCGTACTCTTTGATGAGAGCATTGTAGATATATGTCGATTCACCGCCGTAAAACTGTGTAGGCTCAAAGCTACTGACGCAATAATAACTTGTGTTTTTGAGTCTTAATGTTTCATCTACCCATTCGTTTGATACTTTTTTGCCTACTAAGTGAGTTTGACTTTTGTCTGATACTGCTTGAATGATACCGTTTCTATCGTATATGAAAAGGTTGGTATAAACAGTATAAAGGTTGTTGATATAAGATAGTATATCTCCCATTCTTGTTTTTTGTTCAGTTGATATTTCACTTGAAGTTAGTATCTCTCTAAACTCTTTCGTTAAAGCCCACCATCTACAATCATTTGCTCTTTCATACAAGTTTCTATCCATAATATCTATCATAAGTGATGAAATAGATGTGGTGTTGTTTAAAATCATCATTTGTGTAAGATTTGATATGGATTTGCTAAATACATCTTTAGTCAAAGCACCGATTCTTCCCACCTCACTAAATAATAGCCTTGTAAAATCTTTGTTTGCATTATCTGTTTTGGATTGAGCTATATTGCCGTTCCAAAGTGCTCTGTTTAGGTCTTCTTGTATGAAGTTAGCCTCTTTTGGAATCATTTTCAAATCGTTTGTGAAGTCTTTGCCGTTTTGTAAAATAGCCAAAATCATCTCTTCATCTATCCCTATATCTTTTGCCTCTTCAAGTTTAAAAGCATGTTCTAGCGGAATCATAATATGACCGTACCATCCCATACCTTTGAACCCTTGATAGCCGTTTGTGATGGAGGTTTTTGCTAGATAATCCCTACCTCCGAAAGATACTATTTTGTATGGAACATCTAGTACAAGCTCCAAAGTAGCACCTACCGGAATATGGTAAATATCGCTTGAAGAGATTACCGTACCGCTTCTATCAAGTAAAGTCAAGCACTCTTTATTTTCTTTTGAAACAAGGTTTTTGTATATACCTCTCATCTCGTCGCTAAATCTAAAACAAAGTGCAAGTACCGCGATAACAGGTGAGTTTTTGTCGTTTGTTTGAGTCACTTTGTACGCATAAACTAAAGTTTTGTTGTACGCAGGTGTGAAATCATGGTGTTTGTAGCTCTCTATAAAGTCTTCTTGCGTATTAACCACCAAATCTATAATAGAGTCTTTTGACTGGGTAAGATTGTGAGAATCATCAAGATTCATCAAAATAGTCCCTTTTGTATTCATCAGTACCACATCAAAATAGACGCTGTATTTTGCTACGTATTCTCTTATATGGTTTTTGATATTTTTAGAGTAGTTTTCAAAATTTTCATCATATTTTGATTTTGTATTTATTACAAATTCCCTTAATGTATCATCTGTAGCAAGAAATCCTATGTCTGCTGTTCTTTCATACAAGTTTCTTATAAGTACGTCTATAGCAACTTGAGATTTCATCTGCATTTGACGTGCAGTTTTATTTAGTGTTTCTTGTGCTAAGTGTCCAAGAAGTTTTGATGTAAGTGCCGAAAATTGGCTTTTTGTGTATGAAAGGTTGGTTTTTGTATTTCCAAATTGAGATAAAAACTCCAAATTTTCCCATGTTTTGCTAAGGCTCGTAAGCTCATCTGCATATTCGTTTACGTTTTCCATATATTTAATACTAAGTTGTAATTCTGTTGTGATAGACCTGTTTCTTAATATAGAACTCATAGTCACTCCTTTTGTAAAGTTATGGAATTCTATCATTTAATAATCACAGCTAATAATAAATATATGTTTAAAAAATATACAGCTATGAAGAATGTAATTTATTTGTAATAATAATGATAAAATTATGATAAGTGGAGTTTATATAATATTTTTGTATAATACGAAATTAAAGGATGAAAATGGATATAGGCTTTTTGATAAAGAAATTTATAGGCGGTATGGTAATGCCTATGAGCATTGTATTTTTGTTGGGTGTCATAGGACTGTTGTTTTTGTTTATGAAAAGATACAATTATGCAAAAGTTTTTTTGGTTGCTTCTTTTGTGATACTTTTTGTTTTTAGTTACAATCCTATTTCAAATGCACTTATATCAAATCTTGAGTATTCAAATAAAGCTTTGGTTCAGATACCAAAAGATATAAAATATATAGCAGTGCTTGGAAGCGGACATAAGAGCGATGATAATATAAGTATAATATCACAAATGGATGAATCATCTTTGGCAAGGGTTAGTGAAGGGGTGTTGCTTTATCATAAAATAGGCAATGTAAAACTTATATTTTCAGGATACAGCGGTGATGACACCGTACCACATGCTTTTATGCAAAAAAAACTCTCTATTGAACTTGGAGTAAATGAAGAAGATATTATTACTTTTGCAAATCCAAAAGATACTTATGAAGAAGCACTTGCTATCAAAGAACTACTAGGAAATGAGCCTTTTATTTTGGTGACTAGTGCTTTTCATATGAGTAGGGCACTTGATACGTTTCATCTAGTGGGGCTATCACCTATACCTGCACCGACTGGGCATAAATCTTCAAATGTGGATTATTTAAAAAGACCAAGTGGCTATGATATGCAAAAAAGTGAAGCGGCGGTATGGGAGTATTTGGGACTATTGTTTAACAAACTAAAAAGCCTTATCTAATCACTTCTCCGGTTGCATAAGCTTGTTGGCAAAAGGTAACGTAGATAGCAGTTTGATTTTATTTGATGCAATGCCCGATAAAAACATATCAAACATACCGTCATAGAGTTTGTCTTTTATCTCTCCTACATCCATAAAACCGTCTATTATAAGGCTAGAAAGCCCATGAAGAGATGACCATATTACGATAGATTGTTCGTATGAGTTTTCTTTTTTTAGTATGCCGTTTGCTTGACCCTCTTCGATAGCTATTTTCAAAGCACCAAAACCGCTACAATCTTCATCTTTTAAACTTACCAGTCTTTCTCTTGTAATAGCATATTTTTTGCCAAAAAGTAGTCTATATAGGTTTGGATTGTCGGTTGCAAAGTTGATGTATTCTTTACCTGCAATATAAAATCTATCTATAAGATGTTTGTTTTTATCAAGTAAAATAGGGGTTACCATGGCATCAAAGTGCTCAAATCCATCTAAAATCATACTCTCTATAAGTGCGTCTTTAGATGCAAAGTGTCGATATATAGCAGACCTAGACGTTCCTGTAGCATCACCTAGTATTTTTAGGGTGAGGTTATCCACATCATTTTCTTTGATAAAATCAAATGCTATTTTTAAAAGTTCAACTTTAAGATTTCCGTGGTGATATTCATTTTTTGTCATAAACGTATTATATCATAAAAAAAGATGTTGACATTGTTAACATAATATGTTATCATTGTTAACTTTAAAATACGGAGAAGAAAAATGAAAAAAGTTTTTATGGGTATAATACTCTGTACAACCATGATTTGGGCTAATGAAGCATATGAGATAGCAAAAAAATCTTATGATGTTATGTATGGATATAAAAGTTCCATTTCTATGGTTGATATGATTTTGATAAATGCACAAGGTAGTGAAAACCAAAGAAAATTTGAACTCAAAAAACTAGAAGGTGATGATGGCGATAAATCGCTTTTGACATTTGTATATCCTATAGACGTCAAAGATACCAAGCTTTTGAGCTTTGAACATATCGGCACGGACGATGACCAGTGGCTTTATCTTCCTGAGCTTAAAAGAACAAAAAGGATTTTATCAAAAAACAAATCAGGTTCATTTATGGGGAGTGAGTTTAGCTATGAAGATATATCATCACAAAACTACAAAAAATACGATTATATAGCCGAAGTAAAAGAGGAGAATTATGAAGGAACACAGTGTTTTGTAATACAAAGAATCCCTATAGATAAAAACTCTGCATATTCAAAACAAATAGTATATGTGGACAAAAAAACATATTTGCCGAAATTCGGAGAATATTTTGATAAACAAAATAAACTCCTAAAAAAAATATCATTTTTGGAGTATTCAAAACTCTCAAATATCTATAGAGTCCAAAAAATAGATATGTTAAATGTCCAAACAAACAAAAGAACTACCCTGATTTATACGGAAGATAAAATAAACCAAAATTTGAGTGAAAATGATTTTTCTCAAAGAGTTTTACAATGAAAAAAATAGGTTTAGTTGTTTTACTTGCTTCGTCTTTGTTTGCTTTGGAACATAAGTCAAATATAGATTTTAAATATTTTAATTATTCAAATAATATCGATGAAAAGCTAATAGGCGGTGAAACAAGGCTTAAATCCGATTATAAAGATATTGAGTTCAATTCAACATTTCAATATATGTATAGTTCCGATTATACCGATAGAAGATTTTTTGATGTCAACGAACTCTATGCCAAAATAAAAGACTTGACTTTTGGAAAACAAATCAAGTATTTTGGAGAACTAGAAGGCTTTAATATAGCAGATACCTTTAATACCAAAAATTATTTGGTAGATGCCTTTGATAAAGATTCCAAAATAGGGAGTTGGGGGCTATGGAATAGTTTTTATTTGGAAGATAGTATTTTGGAACTAGGTATAAAGCTATATGAAGAAAAACAAAAATTCCCCTCTCAAGATTTTACCCATTCATCTTTACCTTTGCCCTATAGCGGAGATTTAAAACTTCAAAACTCAAGATATTCTCCTAGTTTGTACGTCGTGTATGGGTTTGATATGCAAGAGTTTGCCAATAAATTGATTTTTATGCACGGATATGATAACAAAAGGTATTTTGTACAAAATGGACTTAGTTTGTCGCAATATGCTTACAGAGTAAATAAACTATCATTTACTTCAAATACCATATATAACGATACTTTGTTTAAGTTTGAAGGGAGTGTTACAGATGTTTTGAGTGATGATAATATGAGTGATTACGCACAATTAGGTATGGGAGTAGAAAAAACATATAATCTTCCAAGCGATTTGGACATGGATGTGTACGGTGAGTATTATAGATATATTTACAAAGATAAAAAAATAGAGAACGTGGATATTTCAGAGATATACGACAATGACGTATTTATAGCTGTTAAGCTCAATTTCAACGACACAGCAATGACAGAAATAAAAAGCGGTATTTTGTATGATACAAAAAATCACGAGAAAACTTTTAAAGCTGAACTCAAACACAAATTAACCGATGACGTGGTTTTATCGGGGGAGTTTTTGAAACTAAAGCCAAGTAACGACTATAGAAGTATGGTTTGTCTTCAATATCTATTTTAGGAAAACAGTATGGAAAAATATATAAATTTTTTGGATAAATACAAATATTACGTGATAGGTTTTTTTACCGTTATGGTAGCGTTGTTGTCAATTTCTTTGAAAAACATTGCTTATGAGGGGAGTTATCGTATATGGTTTGATAAAGACTCTTCTATCATCAAAGATTATGATAAATTTCGTTCGGTATTTGGAGGAGATGACGCATTTATAGTCGCTTTCAAAGATGAAAACGGTATTTTCAATCAAAAAGCCGTTGAAGTTATACTTGACTTGACCGAAAAATTTAAGCAAATAGACGGTGTGACACAGGTAAATTCACTAACTAATTATCAATATATTAGCTCCCAAGAAGACGACGTATATGTGGAGGATTTTATATCAAGCGTAGATGATGACCTAAAGGCAAAACAAGAGATTGCACTAAGTGATAGATTGATTTTAAATCAGCTTATATCACCTGATGGTAAAACTACTATGATAGCGGTAAAACTAGCTACGAGTACAGGTTCAAAGGAAGAATCAAATATATATGTGATGGGTGAAATAGAAAAGATATTGAAGCCTTTAGGTGAGGTTAGCGGATATGAATTTTATCTTAGCGGTGCACCTGCCGTGACGGCATCTTTGGTTTTGATTTCACAAGCTGATGCTATGAAACTTATGCCTTTGGCTGTTCTTAGCGTAGTAGGGTTGTTGTTTTTGCTTTTTAGGACGTTTTTGGGTGTTTTAGTCCCATCTATTGTTGTTGTTTTTACGTTTTTGATTGTTTTGTCTATGCAGATTATCCTTGGATATAAACTCAATAATTTTACGGTAAATATCCCGTCTTTCGTGACGGCAATAGCAATAGCCGATAGTATGCACTTATATCTAGCGTGGGTTTATTATAAATTACGAGGTGAGGATAATAAAACTGCACTTTTTGTAGCTATGAAGACAAATATTATACCTATTACGATGACTTCGCTCACTACGGCTATCGGTTTCTCAACCCTTGGAATAAGCCCTATCGAGCCTATATCGACTTTGGGGATAGCGATAACAAGCGGTGCTATTATAGCTCTTGTTTTGAGTTTGACTATTGCACCTGCCGTTATACTTACGGTAAAAGAGAATTACGAAGTAAAGAAACTTACATTTTTTGATTTGCTATCTACACAAGGATACGGAAGTTGTATCCAAAAGCACGATAAAAAAATAGTGATAGGATTTGTACTTTTTATTTTGGCTACGGGGTATGGTTTGAGATACACTCAAATAGACAGCAACAGTATCAAATACTTCAAGGAAAATACTACCGTTAGAAGCGGAAGCGACTTTGTGGAAAAGAATCTGACTGGTTCTATGGTGTATGAAGTGATACTTGATTCAAAGGAAAATGAAGGGATAAAAAGTCCTGAGTTTTTGAATATGGTAGAAAAATTTGAGAGTGATTTGAAAAAGGAGTTTGCTCATATAAGGTTTTCTAGCTCTTTAAAAGATATTATAGTGCGTATGAATGAGGTATTAAACAAAGATAAAACATCTGATATTCCTGATAACAAAAACTTAAATGCCCAGTATTTGTTGCTTTATTCCATGAGCCTTCCGCAAGGAATGGAGATAAACGATAAAATGGATACTAAAGAGAGGTTTCTAAGACTTAGCGTTTATAGCGATATAGTACCTACATCAAAAGATTTGGAGATGATAGATTGGATAGAGGACTATTTTGCTACTCAAACAAAATATAATGTGGAAGTGCAAGGACAAAGTGCCATATTTGCATATATGCAATCTATGATAAGCGATACTTTGGTGGTTTCTTTGTTTATGACTATTTTGCTTGTGAGTTTGGCGATGTATTTGATTTTCAAAAAGCTATCAATGCTTTGGATTTTTGTCTTGCCGAATATCGCACCTATTATAATAGTAGGCGGAATTATGGGGTATATTGGGATAGATATAGATATAGGTATAGCCATATCGGCAGCAGTTATTATAGGTATAGCCGTAGATGATACTATACACTTTTTTAGTAAATATTTTGACGCTATCAAAACAAAAAGTTTTACCGATAGTATCGATTATATAATAAGCCACAGCGGAAATGCGATGATACTTACGACTTTTATTTTGTCAATTACCTTTGGAGTGTTTTTGGTAAGTGATTTTATACCGAATATTAGTTTTGCTATCGTGACCGTTACGGCACTTAATAGTGCGTTGTTGTTTGATTTGGTTTTCTTACCGGCAGTGCTTAGTATGATGAATAAGAAGAGAGTTTAACGGTATTGTAATTGCATATATTTTGAAAAAATAAGGCAATTATATGAAACCAGTACTTATCAAAGAAGATTTATATTTTATAGGTGTATTTGACCCTGATATTAGGACATTTGATATTATTATGAAGACTGCAAATGGGAGTAGTTACAACGCTTATTTACTCAAAACCGATGATGGGGTAGTGATATTTGATGGAGTTAAAGAGGGGTTTGGTGATGAGTATTTTGCCAAAATAGAGTCTCTTTGTAGCTATGATGAAATCAAATACATAATAGTTCACCACCTAGAACCTGACCACAGCGGTACATTGCCAGAGCTTACAAAAAGGGCAAAAAATGCCAAGCTTATGATGTCACCTCAAGCAAATCTGATGATAAAAGCGGTAGTTCACGCATCTGAAATCTCTTTTGAGACGGTTTGGAGCGAAAAATCTATCCAAATAGGTGGAAAGACTATCAAGTTTTTAAGCACTCCTTACCTTCACTGGCCAGAAACCATAAGTAGTGTTTTGGTGGAAGATAAAGTGCTTTTTAGCGGTGATGTTTTCGGAAGTCATTATTATGATAAGAAGATTTTTGATGATGTGGTAGGGGATTTTGACTATGCCTTTAAGTATTATTACGACCATATTATGAGACCTTTTAAAAGGCATGTATTGAACGCTTTGAAGCTATATGCAGGTGAAAATATAGAGCTAATAGCACCGCTTCACGGACCAATAATCAGACAAAACCCTCTCAAATACATCAACCTTTACAAATCATGGAGTGAACAAAAAGGGATATTTGGCGGTAAAGGTGACAAAAAAACCATATCTATTTTTTATCTCACAAGCTACAAAAACACAAAAGATATGGCTGAAAGTATAGAACTAGGATGCGAAAGTGAGCCAAATGTGGTAGTAAATGTATATGATTTGGCGTCATTAGAAGAAAACAATGTACTAAATCTACTAGAAGAGAGTGACGGAATACTAATAGGCACACCTACAATCAACGGCGATGCACCCAAACCTGCATGGGATGCTTTGAGCTGTATGATGTTGCTTGAAAAAACAGGCAAAACAGGAGGAGCATTTGGTAGCTACGGATGGAGTGGTGAAGCACCAAATATGATAAACGATAGAATGAAAGCCTTGAAATTCCGTGTACCCCTAGAGCCTTTGAAAATCAAACTAATCCCAACACAAGATGAGCTTGATAAGGCTTACGAGTTCGGTAAAGAGTTTGCCCAGATTGTCAATGGGAAGATGGTGGAGATGGATATGTAGTAGTGAAAGCTGTCCCCATTTTTCATTTTTATACTCCTTGACACACATAAAGTTGAAGCTGTGCTTCGCAAACGAAGCGCAGCGTAGTTTGCTTCTGAACGATCGCCTTGTTAGCCATTTATGCCTTTCCGTATCTTCATGTCAAATATTAAACTGGCTATTTCATCAGTAAAAAGAGAAATATAGTCGTCTTTTAAACCTCTTGAACTGCTCGGGTGTGGCATAGAAATTACATTGCACTTTTCAAACTGTTGAAAGCCAATTTTAAATCTTCGACCCGAAAACGGCTTTTGTACTATGTCTGGTTTTGCCATAGGTGGACCCATTACATCAGAGAATCTTTCTAATACTTTTGGACTCTGTAGTATATTTATCATTTCGGAACCCATAAAAAAGATTAGGCTTGGTTCAAAAGCTTTAAGATGGGAAATGAAATTGTCTAGTTGCTCAGGATTTGTTAACTTCTGGAAATAATTATCGGTGATTTTATGACCATCAGTATTACACCAATTCGTTTGAATAATGCATTTTTCAAAATCTCCCCCAAGTGCTTCTCGACTTAAACGATGCCCCCACAATTCAAACCATTTAACAATTCTTCTGTCATATCTCCAAGCAAATGCTCTTTTTCCATGTGCTGGTGATTTATTTGAAAATATTGTCACCGCATCTTTTTCGTAAAATATATCCTCGCCTGACTCAACCAGTTTTTGGTCTTCCTCACTAAATCCCCACTCATAACCGCAGATCATCAGTCCATTCTTATCGTTAAAACCATGGAAAATGCTATTCCCAATGTTTAGCTCCATTAAGCCTCCTAGTGGCTAACTATTTATTGAACCTACATTGTATATAAAACACCCTTAAAATCAATAAATAACATACATAAAATGTCATATATCAAAACAACGAGAAACACCTTAAATAAAGTATTCTTGAATTATTTCACTATAAAAAACATTGCAATTTCAAGGAAAGTCTGCTAAAGCAACTGCTATTGATATTTTGAATAATGTCTTTACAATAAAGAAAAAATATGATATAACTTTCCTTGTAAAAAAGAAAGAGTAATGGTGCTTACGATATAACCTTAAAACTCCAAGTTCGTCACTCTGCTCCTAAATCTCATATTTATAGATATTCTAGATTCAGTGTCAAGCACGGAATGACAGTTTTATTTACTTTCTAATTTTAAGAGAGTTTAATATCCTTTAAAATTACAGTCAACTCATTATTCAATCCATTTATTTTGGATATAACTTCACTTCTTGTTTTTTCATCAAGGCTAAATCTTGAGTCGATGAATTCGTATATTTTGAAAGTATCTGTGAAGATTGTACCCATCAAATCTTGTTTTATTTTTTCTTCTATTTTTCCCATAAGTTATCCTTTGGACTAATAATGCATAAACTATACCAAATAGGTACACTTCTTGCATATTGTTGGGCAAAGGAGTAATATGAAATTTACTAACTACAATATAACTTTTTATGAAAAACCAGGATGTGCTGGGAACAAAAAGCAAAAAGAGATACTTAGCTTAAACGGTCTATCATTTCATATCAAAAGTATCCTTGATACACATTGGACTTCCGATACTCTAGCACCATTTTTTTATGGACTTGATAAGCATGAGATTATCAATCAATTCGCCCCTCAAATCAAAAACAATGAAATAAATATAAATGATTATTCAAAAGAAGAGCTTGTAGATATAATGTGCCAAAATCCTATACTTATCAAACGCCCATTGTTACAAATAGGGGGTCATTATATTTGCGGTTTTGATATTCCAAAAATCAATGCACTTCTTGGGATAGAGATATGCGAACATATCTCCTTATCCACTTGCCAAAAAAGCGATTGCATACCATCATAGTATTATAGCTTCGAAATCTTTTCTATATTCAAAATAGTCAATAACTGCTCCTCTTTCACATCTTTTGGCGGTATTACTATACTTTGAGATAGCATTCCTGCACCTATTAAGTGGTCGTCAAGTTTTGATATTTTGTTTTTTGGAACGGATACAATCTCTCCAAGTTTGTCGGCTAAAATACCTATAGTATGGTCGTATGAAGAGTTTTTGTATCTTATGATGATAATATCTTTTGTATCTTTCATAAAAACACTATTTTTTATAAAATGGGTAATATCAAGGACGCTTACTATATTTTCTTTGTACAAAACCGTACCTTTGAAATGATGATTTGAATCCATAGTAATAGGAGTTTGCAATGAGTCTATATCGAGCGATTCTACAACATCTTTTGCATCTACTCCTATCCATTTATTACCTATATAAAATGTTGCTATATCTATATAATCGGCATCAATATCATTATAATGGTAGTAGTGATTTTTGGTATTCAAGTTTTTTAAAATATCTTGGTTCGCATCACCGCCATAAATAAATACAAATGACAAAATATCATTTTGATAGTTATCATCTTTACCTTTGTACTCTCTATAACCTTTTGAACAGCTACAGCCTACTATGTAGTAAATATCTCCTATTTTAACTATTTTTGACATTGTTTGGTTGTTTTTGAGGTCAAAAAAATCATTATCAATATTGAGTTTTGAACCTATTTGAAATTGTTCATTTGTGGAAGCAATTATTTTTTGATTTTTCTTTTCTACAAACATAGCAAACATTTGCTCATCCGTAATGTTTTTTGGTAAAGAATCCCTAAGCATAGCATGAAATTGTGTAGTAGAGTCAAAAACAATAGCAATCCCACCTACAACCGTATCATTTTCATCATGAAGTATTGAGGCATTATAAATATAAGAATATGAATTGTCATATAGATAACTTTGTTCAAATTCACTTACACAATATTTAGATGTATCTTGTATATTTAGTGTATGTTTAGCCCATTCTTGAGAAAGTTCAGTGCCTATGAGTGAAGAGTCTTTGTTGGAAACTGCAATGATAGTTTTGTTTTTATCGTAAATGATAATGTTTGAATACACAGTATAAAGTGAGTTGATGTATTCTAAAATATCTTTTAGTGTACCTGAATTTTGGTTGTAGCTTAGTGCTTGTCTTATGGCTGGAGTGAGTGCCCACCATCTACAGTCATTGGCTCTTTCATAAAGATTTCTATCCATTATATCTATGCTAAGAGTCGCCAAAAATCCAACATCATCAAGCAATGCTTCCATAATAGTAAAGTTAAGATTTTTGATAGAATCTTCAAATAAAACTTTTGTTTTTTCACCTGTAAATCTTATCTCTTTTAGGATTGATCTGGCAAATGACGATGAAGTGTTGCTAGTATTTGTTGATGAAAGTTTGATATTACCGTTCCATACGGTTCTGTTTAATTCAGCTTGTATTTTGTCGGCTTTGTCTGATATTTCAAGGAGTTCTTTTTCAAATAAATACTCATTTTGCATTATGATAGATAAAATATCTTTGTTGATTTGTATTTCTTTTGAAGAACTTTTGAAAGCACTATCAAGTGGAATCATTATATGTCCAAGCCATCCTAGTCCATAAAATCCCTCATAGCCGTTTGTTTTGCAAGTTTTTGCTATATAATCTCTTCCGGCAAAAGATATAATTTTAAATTCACTGTTTGTATCGGTATTAAAATATACACCGCTTGGGATATGGTAAGAGTCACTAGATGCTATTACTTTTCCGTCTATATCAAGGAGCATAATAACAGCCTTTGAGTTTGGCTTTGATAGATTCCTAAAAATCATCTCCATTTCATTTTCAAACTTGAAACTAAGTGCTAAATATCCCAAAATTGATTTATCTTCGTCTTCTACTTTGTAGCTATAAACAAGGGAATTTTGTTTGTTTGGGATAAAGTCATGATGTTTGAAAGTCTCTACATAATTGTTTTTTGTGGTTTTACACATGCTAACTATCTCATCATTGCTATACTCACAAGCATCTTGACTAAGTCTGCAAACGATTTTGCTATCTTTGTCAAATAAAATCACATCGTCATATACGGAATATTTTGATGTATATTCTTTGAATCTAAGTTTCAGTAAATTGTATGAAGTTATATCGGAACTGTTTTCTTTTAGGAATCTTATTATTGCACCGTCTGTTGATAAAAATCCTATATCTGCCGTTCTTTCAAATAAGTTTCTTATAACAATATCAACGGTAACTTGAGCTATAGATGTCATCTCATCAACAGTTTTTTTGATAGTTTTTGTTGATAACTGGGCGATTAGTTCTTTTGTGAGGTCGTTAAAACTATGTTGAGTTTTACTCATATCCGTAGTGGTATTGCCTAATTGACCAAGAAGTGTAAGCTGAGACCATGTTTTGTTTAGTTCTTCTAAATCAGAACTGAACTTGTTTATATGTTTCATATTCTCAATAAGTTCTGTTGTATCAACTTTATTAGGCATAGCATACACTCCTTTTTAAGAAGGATATGCAATTTTCATACCATAGAATAAAAATTAAATAAATAATACCGAGTTAAACTCGATATTATTCATTATACGGCTACATTAGCTTCTGATTTTCTCAAATCCATAGAAATATCTTCTTTGAAAGGCATCTCTTTTTGATCAGGTGTCATAAGAACATCTTTTTTCTTATTGATTCTGATTTTGTATTTGTTGCTTTCGTGACCTTCAAGATAGTAGCTATTAAACTCCATAGTATAAGGCATATCCCATACTATAGCACCTTCAGTCGGACAGGCTTCGGCACATCTTGGTACATCTGCATGACCAACACACTCTACGCAACTTTCAGGTTTTACATAATAGTAATCTTCTTCAGTCGGGTTTGTATCGTTATCTACGATAGCCTCCACCGGACATTCACTTAGACACGCGTCACAACTTATACACTCAGTAGTAATTCTTACAGCCATTTTTAATCCTTTTTTTAGTGATTCGTAAATCGTGAGTCGTTAGTGGTATTTATCTTTTCAAATCACGACTTACGACTTACTACTCACGATTTTAAAAAAATCTATGCAATTCCTATACCGTAGCAACGGCTATTTTCATCTCTTTGTCATCGTTTTGCTCTACTTTTTCATCAAATACAAGCAATGCTTCGCTAACACCCTCTATAAACTCTTTTGTTATAGTGCATTTAGTGAGGTTGTCAAGGCTTGGTAATTCATAGCTAAGCGGAAGCATGATTTGTTCTACTATACCTCTAAGCCCTCTTGCTCCCACGCCACGGTCTAGTGCCATTTGAGCTATAAGTTCTATGGCTTCATCTTCATATACAAGCTCACACCCGTCAAGTTCAAACAATGCTATATACTGGCTAAGTAGTGCATTTTTTGGTTCTTTTAGTATTCTTATCAAATCATCCAAAGTCAGCTCTTCAAGCTTTGCAATGACTGGAATCCTACCTACGAATTCAGGTATAAGTCCGTAATTTATCAAATCTTTTGGGGTTAGCGGTTTTTGTTTTTTCTCTTCGTCTTTGCTCAAAAATCCCATTTTGGAAGATTTTTCATCTTTTTTTTCTAGCCCTACAAAAGCCCCACCGCATATAAAAAGGACATGACTCGTATCAAAAAGTATATTGTCGCTTGTGGATGATTTTTTGCCCTTTTGCGGTACGTACATTTGTGTACCTTCTAGCATTTTAAGTAGTGCTTGTTGTACCCCTTCACCGCTTACATCTCTACCGCTACTTGCACTTCCCGCCATTTTGGCTATTTTGTCTATTTCATCGATATAGACTATCCCTTTTTGAGCTTTTTCCACATCAAAATCACTAGCACTAAGGAGTCTTGATAGTATCGACTCCACATCTTCACCCACATATCCGGCTTCTGTTAGACTTGTGGCATCTGCTATTGCAAAGGGGACATTTAGTATTTTTGCCAAAGATTTAGCAAGGAGCGTCTTACCGCTTCCGCTTGGTCCGATAAGCAAGATATTACTTTTTTCAAGTTCTATTCCTCTAAAAGATGGTTTATCTATCCTTTTGTAGTGGTTATAAATAGCTACGCTTAAAGCTTTTTTGGCATCATCTTGACCTATTATATAGCTATCAAGATACTCTTTGATTTGCTTTGGTACGGATAGTCCAAGGCTAAATTCTTCTTTTTGCTTTTTTAGGTTTTGTTTTTCTAGTACACTATGACACATACTTACGCATTTATCACAAATACTCACTTCATCTACACTAAAAAGCTTATCTACCGCATTTATTGGACTACCGCAGAAATTGCATTTTCTTTCATCATTCATGGTAACTCTTTTATGTGAGTAAGTTTTTGATTTTCAAAAAACTTTTGCTCTTTTTTGGATAATTCATCTTTTGTATAGACTACATATCCACCGTTTCCTCCCAGTATTATCTCATTTGCAACCATTCTAAAAGTATCTTTGTTGAAATCTACACCGACAAATAGATAGCTTTTGTTTTTTCTATACTCTTTGAGATAAGGAGGAATAGCATATCCGCCCATCGCTTCAGTCAGCCAATCCACAAAATCGGCATCACTTACTATAAGAGATTTTTTCGGAGTAAGAGAACCCATAGGTTTGAAAAGTATAGGTTTACTAATATCTAAGCTATCTTTTGTAGTTGATTTGTACGATGTACCGTCGTATTCATACACTTCAAATCTATCATCATATCCTATAACTCTACTTGTTCCTAGTACCAAAAAATGTGGAGTGTCGGCATAAGCTTTTTGCAGACTATCATCTATATTTGTATCTATGACGTATTTTGGTTTGATTTGAGATACTAAATCATATATTTGCGGGGTAGGGTAAGGGTTTTTGTAGATATTTTCTATCAAGTTTTCAAGATAAGCTCTCCCTTTTTTTTGCTCTATATTCATACAAGCACGGCTATATTCGTACATTAGTCTTTGTGGCATAGGCTTTCCATCGTTTATGCTAAGAATAAACGAGTCACTATCATAAGGAAGAGGTTGGTTTTGGGAGTTGTTAAGTCCTTTAAATACGCCAATTCCTATAAAAAGTACAATTTCATCCGATTTTATTTTTTCTACTAAGTTTTCCATTGTACAACCTTTTATTTTGTAACAATTTGATATACACAAAGTGTTCCTTTAAAATAATAAGATGTTTAATAATTATTTTATATATAATGTGATAGAATCACTACAATTTAATTACAAAGGTCATTTATAAATGAATCAACAAAACTTTCGTAAAATGTTTACCGTATATTTTATCATATTCGGTATAGTTATAACTTTCTTTGCTACATTTGTAAGTTATGAAATACAGATGATGAATACATCAGATACAATCAAAAAACAAGCTGAAGAGATATTGTTTATCAAAACAAATAATATATTAAAACCTACGATAACACAAATGGAAGAGGTTGTTGATTCACTTACTTATAATAAAAATTTACAAAAATACATCATTACACAAGATGAAAATATAAGACAAAATTTAGAGGATACTTTTTTAGCAATTACGGCAACAAACAACCAAATTATGCAATTACGGTATATTGATGCTAACGGTATGGAAATAATAAGAGTCGATAGGCAAAATGAAAGTAGTTCTCCTTTTGTCGTAGCACGAGAAAAACTACAAGATAAAAGCTCACGAGATTATTTTCAAATAGTTTCAAAAATGACAAAATCCGAGCTTTGGCGTTCTCAGATTGATTTGAATATAGAAAACGGAAAGATAGAGGTTCCTTATCGTCCAACTTTCCGTATAGCAAAACCTATTTTTAGTAATCAAAACTTTGAAGGGATGGTAATAGTCAATCTTTTGACAAATAACCTTATTAAAGGTATCCAGACATCTACCGTATTTAAACATTACATCGTAGATAAAGACGGATTTTATATTATTCACCCGAATAATGATTTTTCTTGGAATAAATATACGGGAATTAATAGAAATCTAACCGAAGATTTTCCAAATGATGCATCTGCAATACTATCAGGTGAGTCAATAGGTGAGGAGTTTTTTGCTTATTCTTTGGATTCTATCCTTGCCAATGACGACGACGCAAGATTGGTTTTGAAACCAAAAAGAGAGTATAAACAAGCTTTGATAGATGAAAAAATTAAGTCTTCGTTTATTGTTGTAATTTTGAGTATAATACTTAGTATTTTGATGGCATTATATGCTTCATCTGTACCTTCAAGGCTACAAAAAGCTCTACTGGTAGCTAATAATGAACTAAAAAGATTTGCAAAAATTATAGATAAATACGTCATAACGGCTACAACAAAAAAGAATACTACAATTACCCATGTGAGCAGTGCTTTTTCAAAATCTAGCGGTTATACAAAAGATGAACTCATAGGTAAAAAAATAAATATGGTTCGTCATCCTGATACCGATAAAAAAGTTTTTGCAGAGATTTGGCATAGTATCGAGAACGGTCAAGAATGGTGCGGAGAAATCAAAAATAAAAGAAAAGACGGTGATGAATATTGGCTTGAACAAAATATTATACCTATCAAAGATGAAAAAGAAGATATAGTCTCTTTTATGTCTATAGGTGTAGATATTACCGCAAAAAAACAGCTAGAAAAACTTTCATCTACGGATATGTTAACCGGCATATTTAATAGACGAAAAATAGAAGAGTTATTAAATATTGAGATTTTACGTTCAAGAAGACATCAAAGAAATCTATCTGTTATTATGCTTGATATTGACCATTTTAAACACACAAACGATACTTTCGGTCATCATGCGGGAGATGTAGTACTTCAACAAACAGCTGAAGTTATCAAAAAAGCATTAAGACAAAGTGATATGTTTGGACGATACGGTGGGGAAGAGTTTTTGATAATATGTCCTGAAACAAATCAAGATGAAGCTATGATAGTCGCCGAGAAAGTTAGAAGTGCAGTAGATAACTTTAAATTTAAAATAGTAGAACACAAAACAATAAGTCTTGGTATAGCTGAATTTAGCGATGAAGATAGTCTGGATGAACTTGTCAAAAAAGCTGATACGGCATTGTATCTCTCAAAGGCAGAAGGTAGAAATAAAGTAACTTTATATAAATAAGGTGATAAGGGTGTTTTAGTGACACCCTTTGCCGGTATAAGAGCCAAAAGCACGGTTTAGTATTAATAACAAAGCTTCACAGCTTAAGCAATAGGTATTAATATTTACTCTTTAAGACATAAAGTTGTCACAACAATATTATAAACTTCTTCTATAAACTTTAGGAGAAATAATAATGACAAAAATCCCAATTAATAGAACAACTACAATAAATGACGATAAATTTATACAAAAACTGCAGTTAGATTATAATTTTACTATCAGAGAATTTGAATATATCGATAAAACTTCACTAAATGAAACACCTTATAAAACGGAAATTATAACTGTTCTTAAGTAAGGCATTACTATGAAATTAGAAAATTTTAGGTATGATAAAAAATATTTTTAAAGGTTAGTTATGGAAAATATAAAAGAAATTATAAATATTGATTGGGAAGGGCCTTTTAGTATTGATGAGATTTTAAAAGGCACTATTGATAATCAAAAATTTAATGTAAAAAGTAGTGATATAGGCTTATATCAAATTTACGGTTCCCATCCTTTATACGGGAGTGATGTTTTGGTATATATAGGGAGAACACAAAATAAAAACGGCTTTCAATCAAGACTAAAAGATAGGTGGGTTATCAACAATGGAAATGACTCTAATAATGTAAAGATTTATTTAGGTACGATTTTTAGTGATTCTAAGAAATATACTAATGCAGAAATCAATGTCTTTATTGAGAAAGCTGAAGTTTTAATGATAAATGCTTTAAAACCTGCATTCAATTCTTCAAATATTCAGAGTGCAAAAGATTTTGACAAAAAAGATTACATAGTTTATAACCATGGAAGCTATAGAAGCTTGTATCCAGTTTTTGATAGTGAATATTTTTGGAAAGAGTTTAAGAATTTTGCAACCGTTGATAGGATAGCAAAAGAGTATAATAATGTAAAAGTGGATAATGAAGATGAATATTATGGTTTTATAATAGAGGAGTTTGATAATTACACAATTTGGTTTGGAATTGATTATAAAATATGGGACTCAAAGGAACATGGCTTTCCTCTGTGTTTACAAGTATATTCAAATACTAATGATGAGGTTGAAGCAGTAAATAATTTAAAAGACTTTACAAAGTTTTGTGAATACGAGGATAGTAGCTCTGTTTCTTACTTACCTTTTGGAATAGATATTACAAGACATCAAATTGAAATAAAAATTCAAGAAATAAAAAAATTTTTGGAATAAATCAAAACAGACATAAAGCTGTCATTTCAATGGTGTAAAATTGTATTATAAAATTAATACAAGGAAGTAAAATGAAAAAGACACTATCACTAAGTTTATTATTGACAAGTTTGTTATTTGGAGACAAAGTATATACTTGTAAGGTAACTCATATGAACGAAATGGTTCCATTGACCGAAAGGCAAATAGTGAGTATGGGAGAAGTGGCTACTTTAAATTTATCTTATGATAAAATAAATGTTCAAGCATCCATTGGAAATCAAGAAAAAGATTTAAAATATTTTGATACGGATTCTTTTGGATATGACCTTTATATTAATGATGAACGGACAGATGTCATTGGAATTAGTTCTCCACAAGGAGGGAAAGAAATGCCAGGCATTTTTTTGCAAAACTGGACTCCAAATGGTAATATTAGACTTTGGTATAGGTGTAAATAAAGCCGAAATATCTTAACATAGATATTAAAAATTTTAAAACAAAAGATATAAAATGGCATACAAACAAGACTACGATAAGATTCTTACTAGACTTACAACTATTTTAAGAAGATTAAATGAAGGAGAAGCTCTTGGTACTCAAGATTTAGCAAGTGAGTTTAATGTATCAACACGAACCATACAAAGAGATTTTAATGAACGCTTGATTTCTTTTCCTATTTTGCAAGAAAATAAAAAGTGGAAAATGCAAGATGGTTTTAAACTTGAAAAATCAACTTCAATTGAAGAAACTATTATATTAGAAATCATTGAAAAGATGAGTGAAAATATTGGTGGTCAATTTTTCTCAAAAACCAAAAAACTTTTACAAAAAATCAAAAATGATGATTATAATCCTTTTTATACAAAATTGAATTTAGAAGATATAAGTGATCAACTCATAGATGTACAAATTCTAGGAACTGCCATCAAATCAAAAAATAGTATTATTTGCCAATATAAAGTTGATAAGCCCATAGAAGTAAATATAAACCCTCTTAAAATAGTCAATTATGAAGGGTTTTGGTATCTTGTAGCCGTTGATGTAAGAAATGATATATTGAAAAAATATTATCTCAAAAATATATCTTGTGTAAAAATTACCGATGAAACTTTTGAAGTTAGAGAGGAGTTAGAAAATTTACTAGAAAACTCTATTTCTATTTGGTTTCAAGAAGATATAGAACCTTTTGATGTTAGGCTTTACATTGAGAGCAAAATCGCAAAATATTTTCAAAGAAAACCTATATCAAAAACACAAATTATAGAAAAACAATACCCTGATGGTAGCATTGAAATAAAAGTAACTATTACTCATGAAATGGAGATTTTACCAATAGTCAAATATTGGCTTCCAAATATTAAAATTATTGAGCCACAATGGGTCAGTGATATTTTAGATGAACAAATCAGTTTATATTATAAGAAAGGGTAAAAATGAACTTAAAAAGGATGCAAGAACTCTTAAATAAAAGTGCTAATACTAACCAATCTACAATATCACAAGATAATGATACTCTTCAAGATATTATGAAGTATGAAGGTTACTCAAGAGGATTTTCAGGTTCATTAAATCAGATAAAAAAATTTTTAAAAGGTTGTTCTACAGAGTTAAAAAAAGCAAAAGGTCTTTATCTTCAATTTATTTGCAGTGAAAGCATCACTGCTTCTACTCTAGGTACAATTATGGAAGATATAAACTACTGTCTTACTAACAATACGACTATTATTATGGAAACTTCAATCAATGAGAATATATGCTCTGGCGAATATCAAATCTTATTAACTGGATTGGAGAAGGAAAGGTAATCCTACTTAGTGACACCCTTTGCCGGTATAAGAGCCAAAAGCACGGTTTAGCTCTATGGAAAGTCTTTCCAAATCGAACTCATCTGATAGGTTTTGCAATGTACTTTCATAGTAAATAGCACCGTCTTTGCCTATTATAAACAAAGCTTTGCATAGTTGGTTTTCCAACGTTCCTGAAGTTATGAGTGTACCGTACATAGTTCCAAACTCTTTGTATTTATCACAAACAGGTATAAGCTTGGATAGTGTCATATCAAATACTTTTTCTTCAGACATCACCAAAAAGCAATCAATCTCAACAACGATATTTTGTAGATAAGTATCCAACTTTTTGATTTGTATTTCTACACCTTCAACATACGGCATACTTACTATCAAAACGACTTTTTTGGTATTGTTATATCCACCTATCGTAATATTTTCATTTGTTTTGGATAGTACTTTTACTTTCTCGCTTTTGTATCCAACTTCTACAAATTCATCTATAAGCTCTAATGCCTCATCGTTGTATTTTACTCTCATTTTAGTCTCTTTTCAGTGCAGGTAGAAGCAAAGACATCTCATCGTCCGTTATTCCTTCCGGTGTACCCATCAGCACTATTCTTTCTATGGTATTTTGAAGCTCTCTTATATTCCCAGGCCACGGATAAGCACACAAAGCATCCATAGCCTGAGGAGTAATGATAACCTCTCTTTTATGGTTTTTGATAGCAGTTTCTAGGAAAAAATTTACCAGAAGTTTTATATCATCGCCCCTTGCACGAAGAGGTGGAAGATTTATAGGGATTACGTTTAGTCTGTAGTATAAATCTTCTCTGAATTTTCCCTCTTCTACCATTTTTTCTAGGTTTCTGTTGGTTGCAGCGACTAATCTTACGTTTACTTTTATAGTTTTGCTTCCTCCGACTCGCTCAAACTCACGCTCTTGCAATACCCTCAAAAGCTTTACTTGTAGATTTGGGCTTATATCACCTATCTCATCAAGGAAAAGAGTCCCTTTATCGGCTAGTTCAAATCTCCCTTTTCTCATCTCTTTTGCATCGGTAAAAGCACCTTTTTCATGCCCAAAAAGCTCACTTTCAAGTAGTGTTTCCGTTATAGCAGCACAGTTAATTTTGACAAAAGGCTCGTTTGCCCTTTGGCTTCTTTTGTGTATAGCAGCTGCTATTAGCTCTTTTCCGGTACCTGTTTCACCTCTTACCAAAACAGTTACGTTAGTAGATGCTATCCTCTCTATCACTTTGTAAACATCTTGCATTTTAGGGCTTTCACCTACTATATCACCGAAGTTATGAACTTTTGCATCCCACTCCATTTTGTAGTATAGTTTGAGGTCTTTTAGTTTTTCTCGTTCACTCTCTATAGTTTTGTATGAGTTGATAGCTTGAGCGAAAAGTGAACTTATGATAGTCAGTATTCTTATGGTATCGTCAAATCCTATTTTGGTGCTTTTTACCAAACTCACACCCAAAACACCAACGACTCTTTCATTGATAAGCATAGGTACCGCTATATAAGATACCGTATTTGAGTCTTTGCTACCGCTTTTATTTAGAAATACCAAATCCGTGTGTACGTTTGTGACCACTACAGGCTCTTTTGTTTTTGCAGCAAGTCCCGTAGCCCCTTCACCTATTTTATATCTTGCTAGATTTTCTTGCATTTTGTTGAAATCTATGGAGCTAAAAACCTCTAGTATATTATCTTCCAAAGCATAAATAACACATTTTTGAAGATCTAGCCTATCTTTTAGTACCTTTAACGCTTTTTTCAAAGAGTTTTCCAAATCAATATTATTTGATACCAAAAGTGCTATTTCGTATAATGTTGCCAACTCTTCTTTGATAAGGCATTCGTTTTCACAGTTTTCTATAAAGTCCAATTTAAGTCCCTCTTATAATTCTTATAATAAAATCTTACTATTTTTTAGACAGTTTAAGTCTTGATGTATTGTATATTTTTTATACACTTCTTGCTAAGACGGCTTTAAGCCAAAGTGGCGGATTGTTATTTATAAGTCTTGATAAAGTAGCTAGAAAATCGCTTATTAGCTCGTTTTCATTTGTACTTTTAAGTGGATAAATATTCGCTGTTTTTACCATAGTAGATGCTTTTGGTCCTATTTGGGCTACACATACTATATTTGCTTCTTGAATAGACTCTATTTTATAGGTGAGTTTATCGAGTTCATCTTGGATTTCATCTTTGCTTTCTATGATTTTGACAAACTTAAACTCACTGCCGTCAAGCTCGTATAAATAAAACTCCTTACACCATCCAAAATGCTCATTTATATGTACCCCATCCGTACTTGCAAATGCTATTTTCATAACGTATATACCTCTATATTTTTGTCTATTACTTCAAAAAGCGTATTGACTATCATCTGATATGTACCTGTAGATGCCAAAGTACATCCGGAACAATTACCCGTGTAGATAAGTTTTAGTTCTATTACCTCTTTGTCTATAAACTCTATGAGTTCTATTCCTCCGCCGTCTTTGTGTAAAATAGGTCTTATAAAACGATTTAATACATCTTCTATTATGTAGAGTTTGGCATCATAGTCTTTGGCTCGGAAGTCTTTATTTATAGGGTTTGATTCATTTGCGAAAGAATCTCCGCCCATCATATTGTGTGCCATAGGGTGTCCGCTTTTTTTGGCTTGTTTCATAAAAGTAAATGCCTCTTTTAGCTTTTCCTTGTCGCTTCTATCCCCAAGCAACGTCAAAGCATATCTAAAAGACGCATTGCCGTGACCCAAAAGGGCAGCTTGTTTGAAATAATAAAGTGACTTTTCATTGTCTTGAAGCTTTTGGTTTTGGTATATTAACCCTAGGTTATAAAGTCCTATCGGGTTTGAAAGGTTTTCTTCACTCTCCCAAATCCCAAGAGCTTTTTGTAAATCTCCGTTTTTAAACGCATTTAACGCTTCTTGATGGCTACTCATTTTTTATCCTTTCTTATTCGTAAGTAGTGAGTCGTTAGACGTTATTTGAAAGAAAAATACAACTCACGATTTACGATTTACGACTCACGATTTCGCAACCAAAACAGTTAGTTTGGTCATAGCAGCTCTTACAAGCCGGTGCAACTTCTCCGATAGTATCAAACAAAAACTTTTTCCATCTTATATCGGCAGGTTTGATATCTGCTAAAGGTTTGAAATGTTTTGTCATAAGCCTATTCATCTCTGCACGGCTTGGCAGTCCCAAATCCTCATATAAATGGTTTGGCATGATAGATTTTTTTGCTATTTGCTTTGCGAACTCTATTGCTTCAGATGTATCGGCAAAACTTAGAAGCAAAGCTTCTATCTGAAATTTCAACATACTATAATCATTGGCACTCATGATAAACTCTTATTGTTGTTATTTTTTACATCCGCATTGACAGTTGTTCATACCCTCACCTGACACAAGAAGTTCCACATAGTTGGTTTCATCAAGCATAGTAAGTGAGCTGTTTTTGAACCCTTGAAATATCTCTTCAAGAGTTAGTGATTCTTGAAAACTGGTATAAACACTCACCAAAGCCTCATCACACCCTTTATAAACACCTTCACCCATATGATAAAATACCGTTGCATCGGCACCAACTTTTTTCAAAAAAGCACCTATTTTGGGACCTTTTGATATTTGTTCGTTTTCCACTACCTTAAAAGCTCCGCTTTGTTCATCAAGTAGTGCAAAAAAAGGTGCATTTCCGTAAAGTTTTGAGATTGTAGTACAGTGTTGAGAGTCAAGAGGTATTGCTATCATAAGAAATCCTTTGTGTCGATTTAGAGAAATTAATGCAAATATCATTCCTCTGAGATTAAGCAATCTTTAAAGATAACTATTTTATACTGATAAGAAATTGACTACATTTAATTAAAAAGAAGGTCTGATGACAAAGTACGAAATCTTACAAACTTTAGCAGAACAAAAGTCACATATAGAAAAAGAGTTTGAAGTTAGTAAAATAGGTCTTTTTGGTAGTTATGCAAAAGATACTCAAAGACAAGATAGTGATATAGACTTTTATGTTGAATTTAAGAGAAAGACTTTTGATAATCTAGCTGGGTTGTGGGTCTATCTGGAAAGTTTATACAATAAAAAAGTGGATATTATACATAAACACAACAACAATAATAAAGTCATAATCTCCAATATCCAAAAAGAAGTAATCTATGGATAAGGCTAATATTGAGGAATTGTTAAGTTTTATTTTAGAAAGTATTGCTCTTATAAAATCTAGATTCCAAAATATTAATTCAACTGAGGACTTTTTGGCTGATGATAATGGGCTTATGATTTTGGATTCTATCTCAATGCGACTTCAATCAATAGGTGAAGCAATAAAAAACATAGATAAAAAAGAGCAAGATTTCTTACTCCAAGTTGCAGATAAATTTTATTGGAGTAAAATTATCAAAACTAGAGAAATATTAACACACCACTATATTGATATAGATGCAGAAACAATATTCAATATATGTGATGAAAAACTTGATGAGCTAGAACAAAAGATTAAACAATTAGATAGTATTATCAGAAGAACTTGACCACAATAATCCTTTGATGGTACGATA
Organism: Epsilonproteobacteria bacterium UBA6211; assembly: GCA_002421845.1. GTDB lineage: Bacteria > Campylobacterota > Campylobacteria > Campylobacterales > Arcobacteraceae > UBA6211. The sequence continues at coordinate 49,319 of DISL01000037.1, forward strand.
TATGTATAAGTACCAAAAAGGGTCAAATCCATGAAAAGCAAATATTTAAGCAGAGCAGGGTATCTAAAGTCAGTTTTGAAGTTGAGTCACTTTGATACTTTGAAATTTGCAAAACAAGCTATGCTTTGGTGGGATGATTATTATAGTTGGAAAGATTTTCCTCCACTTTGTCTAATAAAAAACAAAAAAGTGGTATGTTATCTTTTTTATAGTATCTCCAAAAACAAAGACTACCTAACCATCCACAATCTTCTAACCCCAAAACATGCCAGAAATAAAGGCTATGCAAAAGAACTTTTGAGAGTTTTATTTGATGAATGTTTAGTAGACAACCACATCAAAAGGGTAAAAATGCTCTGTGTATCTAGTTCTTTGAAATTTTATATGAATCTTGGCATAGATTTCTGGGGTGTGAATAAACTAGGGCAATATTACACAAACTTTCCCATGCCAAAAAATATAAAAGACATCCCAAATATGATGAAAAACAACTACCTATCAACCCTAAATCAAGATGAACTAAAATCTATTTTTGACAAACTTAAAAACAACGATTTGGACTTCAACGAAAAAGAAAAAGAGATATACCAAAACAATAAACTAATGATGAAAGATAGATATAGGTTTGATGAGCTAAAAGAAATGGTGGAGCGAAGATAGTATAAGCTAAATTTAATATTAATTAGTTTATACTTCAAATATAAACTAATACGAAAGGCTTGAAATGACAGTCACAGCAAAAGAGCTAAGATTTAATACAAATATGCTTTTTGATGTACTTAGTAAAGGTGAAAATATAACCATCACTTATAGAGGACAAAAAAGAGCTACAATGATACCATGTGATGAACAAAATTCTACAAAAGAACATTCTCTTTTTGGTATATGGCAAGACAACAAAGATGATGTTGATGAGTATGTAAGAAATCTTCGAAAAAGAAGAGAATTTTAATGCTTCATAAAAGACTAGTAGATACAGATGTGCTTATATGGTATCTAAGAGGCAATAAAAAAGCTTTTGAACTTATTGATTCACTTGAAAATTTTTGTATATCTTCTGTGACATATATGGAGCTTGTTCAAGGTATGAGAAACAAAGATGAGCTTAGAAAACTACAACAAACTTTGAAGTCTTGGAATGTAAAAACCATATACATTAGCGAAGAAATATCCGCAAAAGCACTTTTTTATGTGGAAGAATATTTTTTAAGCCACTCCATGCAAGTAGCCGATGCACTTATAGCTTCAACAGCCACAACTTACGGATTAAAGTTGATTACAGCAAACGACAAACACTATAAAATAGTAAAAGATTTGGATTTGGAGATATTTAGAGCTTAGTTATAGTTTTGGGTTTTATAGAGTTAAATACTATAAATAGTTACCTTGTCGGATTTTGAATCTGTCACTCTGAACTTGATTCAGAGTCTCTTTTATGAATTAATAAGAGAATCCAATTATTATCATTTGAATATCAGTATTAAACATACATAAAAGTTATGTACGATGGTTATAAATGCTTTATTTAGGGTGTTCTTGAGCGTTTTGATATATGCTCTATAGTGTATATATTATTTATTTATTTTTAAGGTTATTTTACATACAATGTGCATTGAATAAATAGTGATATCTGCTGTAGCGGTTACTTTAGTTTTGACAAAAGAGACAAAAGCATAGCTGATATAACAAATCAGTGTAGTCAATAAAAATTACCATGCAAGAAATTTACTGGTTCATGTTAAACGTTAAATATAGGAGAAATAAATATGCAAAAACACAAATTATACAGTATACTAAGTACTGGATTAATTTTAAGCTTAACTGGTTGTGCTTTACACAATCCACAAGTTTTAAAACAAGATAATACTAGCATGACAATGAAATATTCTAAAGATAAAAAATTAGTAGCAATGACCAAAGCTGCTAATTATTGCAGATCTCAAGAAATGTATACAGTGACTCTATCATCTGAAGAAAAACAAGATGGGAAATTAATTGGTATATGGACTTGTAAATAAAACATTTAACAACATGTTGGATTGAGATTTCAAATCAATAATCATAAGAAGATAATCGAACAGGTTTCTCCATCTCAAAAACAAGAGTTTACTAATGCAATTTATGAGTTGGGGATTTTTAGAGTTTAATCTTAGAGTTATAACCTATAAAATTAACTCTTTGAATAATTTGTTAGTATTTTAGTCTGTCATGCTTAATTTGATTCAGTATCTAGATAACTCAAATACCGTCACTCTGAACTTGATTCAGAGTCTCTTTAATTAATCAGAAAATCAAATTATTATCATTTTTATATTAGTATTCAACATACAAGAAATTATAGTAGGATATATAAATACCTTCTTTATGGTGTTTATAAGTATTTTGATATACGATATATTTTGTGTATGTTATTTGTTTATTTTAAGCTTGGCTTTTATATAATGAATGTTCGATAATAATTAGTTAAAGTTAATCCATTAAAGGAGATGACATATGGGGTGGAAAGGTACAGTTCGTTCTATTGGAGCTGCTGTTAGAACAGCAGAGAGGGAATCCAAGCGTCGTCAAAGGGAACTGGAAAAACGCCGAAAAGAATATGAACGTATGCAAGAATTAGAACAAGCAGCTTATGAAGTTGAAGTGTTTGAGAATCATATAGATATAATTCAATCTTTACACAAAGAATGTAGTACTCCTATAAAATGGAAAGAATTTTTAATCAAAGAGCAACCAATCAAGCCAGAAAAGTTAGATACTTATGAGCATAATGCTCGACAGAAAGCTGATAATTATAAACCAAGTTTTATAGATAGACTTTTTAAAAGAGAAGAAAAAATAAGGCAAAAACTCAAAGCTAATATTGAAAGTGCATTTAATAAAGATACTTTAGAACATAATGAAAATATTTCTAAATGGGAGCAAGAGCTTAAAGAATGGGAAAAAATTACTGCTTTAGCCAAGTCTTTACTTAATGGTGACAGGAAAGCAAAACTTGAAGTTATTGAAGACATGGCTCCTTTCTCTGAAATATCCAATCTTGGGTCGAGTTTCGTAGTTTCAATAGGAGATAGCGGAATGGTCGAAGCAACAATTCATATTCATGGAAAAGAAATTATTCCAAATGAAATTAAGGGGTTGTTACAAAGTGGTAAATTGTCTGTAAAAAAAATGCCACAAGGGAAGTTTAACGAGTTGTACCAAGATTATGTATGTAGTTCTGCACTACGCGTAGCCAATGAGCTTTTTTCAATACTTACGGATGATTTAGTCATTGTTACAGCTGTTGATGAATTATTAAATACAAAAACTGGACATCTTGAAGAATTACCTATTTTATCTGCTTGTATATCTAGGAGTACATTAGAATCATTAAATCTAGAAGCGATTGATCCTTCTGATTCTATGATAAACTTTGTACATAATATGTCTTTCAAAAATACAAAAGGCTTTGAACCAGTATCACGTGTAAAGCATGAGATATTTGCATATGCATCAAAGCAATAAATACATAACAACCCAGAAAAGACCAATCAAAAACCAGTAAGAGGTTTTTTGATTGCTAGTTTTTTAATAGGAGAAGCATGAACATATATTAATTTTTCACAACATTATTTACGAATAAAAAAATAAAACTATAAACTCATTTTCTCATAAACACCACTCTATCTTCTCTATCCCACAACTTCCCAAAAACTCATTTGTCCTAGAAAAAGGCTTAGAGCCAAAGAATCCACGATACGATGAAAGTGGTGAAGGGTGGGGCGATGTGATGATATGGTGTTTGGATATATCTATCAGTTTTGATTTGGCTATGGCTGGGCTTCCCCATAGTATAAAGACTATATTTTCCCTTTTTTCGCTTATTTTTTTGATGACACTATCTGTGAATATTTCCCATCCGTGTTTTGCGTGTGAGTGTGCTTGACCTTCACGTACGCTCAAGACTGTATTGATGAGAAATACCCCCTGTTTTGCCCATGATGAGAGATTGCCACTTTTTGGCGTGGGGCATCCTATATCAGAGTTTAGTTCTTGGAATATATTTCTAAGCGACGGTGGGAAAGGTACGCCGTCAAGTACGGAAAAAGCAAGTCCATGAGCTTGATTTGCCCCATGGTATGGGTCTTGACCTATTATTACTACTTTTACATCATCAAAGGGTGTATATGAAAAAGCATTGAACATATCCGACCCCTTTGGGTATATAGTGTATTTTTGTTTCTCTTCTACTAAAAACTTTTTTAATTCTATAAAGTAATCTTTTGTAAATTCATCGTGTAGTACTTCTTTCCATGATTGTTCTATTTGTGGATTTACGGTCATTATGAGCCTTAAGTTTTTTGTTAATTATACCCAAAATAACTTATGGAATATTTTTTGCATTAAAGATAATAGTTTAGAAAAAGGATTTTGGATGCTAATAGCAAAAAAAGAAGCACCGGCGGCAAAGGTTTATTTTGAAAACGGTGACAAAGTCGTAGGGATGATAGCTGTCAACGTTCAACTTTTGATTTATACGGATAAGCTTGAAAGCATCAAAGGTATTTTAAGTGAGTGTGAAAATGCTTTTAAGCAAGAAAGTAAGCTTACTTGTATAGTTGTTTCCAGTGATTCATTTGATGTGATAGAAAGTTTTGTTAGCGATAATTCCATCATTAAGATTGAATTTTATAAGGATTCCCAATCGCAGTTCAAAACAAGATTTAAAATCAAAGATGAGAGTATTGGAGTGTTTTTGGTTGATAAAGAGGGGATTTTGGAGTATGTGTATTATGGTGATAGTGCATCTTTAGATACAAAAAATATAATCCAAAATGCAGTAGAACTAGCAAATAGAAAACAAAAAGGTCATACCCACGAAAATTGGATGATGTAGTGAAAAAAGCCGTGAGTTGTATTTTTCTTTCAAATCACGACTTACGACTCACTATTTACGAATAAAAAAGGAGAAAAAATGTCAGTAAGAATAACAGATTTATGTATCAACTGTGATGCGTGTGTAGATGAGTGTCCGGCAAGTGCCATAGTAAGTGCAAGTGATTCGCCGCTTGATGACGGTGATTATACGTATGTAAAACCGGAGAAATGTATAGAGTGCGTGGATTGTACCGTACCGAAATGTGCAGATGCATGTCCGACTGAAGGGGCTATTGTTTGGGATATGCCTTATACGGCTGAATACAACGACTACTATATCTCAAAAAATGACGGTGTAACATATATGATAAGAGAACATCCAAAAAAAGGACTTTTATCTCCACTAGCTCAACCTCGCCCTTTTAGGGAGTCCGTAGGCTTAGATATGAGACAAGGTGACACGCCTGTAGTGTAAGGAACACTATATGCAAAATTTATAAAATACAAGTAATTGGTTTAGTGGTTATTGGTAATTGGGCAAGATAGAACTAATACACCAATATACTAATACACCAATACACAAAAAGGATATTAAATGAGTTGTTCATGTACACCTGGGTTTGACCCAAATGATATAAAACAAGACGTTTTAGAAAAGATAAACAACCACCCATGTTATAGCCAAGAGGCTCATCAGCACTATGCAAGGATTCATGTTCCTGTAGCTCCTGCTTGTAATATTCAATGCAACTATTGCAACAGAAAATACGACTGCTCAAACGAGTCAAGACCTGGCGTTACAAGCGGTAGGCTAAAACCTATGGAGGCTTTGAAAAAAGTTCTATATGTTGGTGGAAATATCAAACAACTCTCTGTTGTAGGTATTGCAGGACCTGGTGATGCTCTTGCAAACCCTGCAAAAACATTTGAAACATTTGCTTTGATGCAAGAATACGCACCTGATTTGAAACTATGTCTTTCTACAAACGGGCTAAGACTGCCTGAATATATAGAAGAGATCAAAAAATACAATGTTGACCACGTAACTGTAACTATAAATACCGTAGATGAAACAGGTGAAATAGGCTCACTTATATACCCTTGGGTACACTGGGAACACAAAAAAATCAAAGGGGCTGAAGGTGCTAAACTTCTCCTTAGTAAACAACTTGAAGGGATAAGACTTCTAGTGGAAAACGGTATTTTGGTTAAGGCAAACTCTGTTTTGATACCTGGTGTAAACGACCAAGACCTACCAAATGTAGCAAAAAAACTAAAAGAGATGAATGTATTTTTACACAATATTATGCCACTTATTTCATCTCCTGAATTTGGTACGAAGTTTGGACTAGACGGTGTGCCGAGTGCCACAGATGAGCAAGTAATGGCAGCTCAAGATGCTTGCGGTATGGATATGACTTTGATGAGACACTGTCGCCAATGTAGGGCTGATGCGGTTGGACTTATCGGAGAGGATAGGGGAGATGAGTTTACCAAAGAGGTATTTATGGATTATGAACTCCCAAAACTTCAAGAGATTTATGACCTAGATGGTAGAAAAAAAGCGTTTGAGAGGATAGAGCTTTGGCGAGGAGCTTTGAGTGAAGCAAACCAAAAAATCAAAAAAGAACAAGCGACCAAATCGGAACTTAGCTCAAACGGCATCACAAAACTAGTAGCAGTGACAAGCAAAGGCGAGGGTGTGATAAATATCCACTTTGGAAGTGCAAATGAGTTTTTGATATATGAAGCAGGAGATTTGGGGATTAAATTTGTTATGCACCGCCGTGTGGCATCTGCTTATTGTCAAGGAAGTGAAGGGTGTGACGGAAGCTATCCTATAGAAGAGATAAAAGAGTCTTTGAAAGATTGTGATTTGCTTTTGACGGAAAAAATAGGAAGCTGTCCTATGGGTGAACTACAAAGTATCAACCTAATTTGTGATGAGTCTTACTCTTTACAACCTATTGAAAAATCTGTTTTTGAAGCGGTTAAGAAGTATTTTTATACGACAGATAAAGAAGCAGTAATTGGTAATTGGTAGAATCCAAATGATAACAACTCTTACTAATATACTAATATACCAATACACAAAAAGGTATTCAAATGGTTAACAAAAAGCTTATAAACGAACTTTTAAACGAAAGTGCATGTTCATCAAATTCTACCAAAAAAACAAGTTGCAACCGCCCAAAACCAGGGGCTAGTAGCGGAGGGTGTGCGTTTGAGGGGGTTCAAATAGCACTTTTCCCATTTGCAGATGTGGTACATCTAGTTCATGGCCCAGCTACTTGTATAGGGGCTAGTTGGGAGACAAGAGCTACTAAGACTAGCTATGAAGGTGAGGATAATACCCAAATGGGATATTGCACCACTATCAATATGAATGATGTAATATTCGGCGGTCATAAAAAGCTAGAAGAATCCATAAAATTTATCTACGAACACAAAAAACCAAAAGCTATTTTTGTATATGAAACATGCGTAACTGCAATGATAGGCGATGATATGGATAGTGTTTGTTCACACGCTACCGTGGAGCTAGGCATACCTGTGATAGTAGTACATTCTCCTGGGTTTGTGGGGAGCAAAAATCTAGGCTCAAGACTAGGCGGTGAAGCGGTACTTCATCAGCTAATAGGCACAAGAGAGCCAGAGAGCATCCATCCATACGGTATCAATTTAATAGGCGAATACAATGTGACTGGTGATATGTGGCAATATACCCATTTACTAGAAGAAATAGGAATAAAAATAGTATCTACCCTTGCAGGTGATGGAAGACTAGAAGATATACAAACAGCTCACACCGCCAAACTAAATGTCCTAGTCTGTGCTAAATCTCTTGTGACAATGGCACGGAAAATGGAAGAAAAATACAATATTCCTTATGTCTCTGTCTCATTTTACGGTAAAAGAGATACTACAAATGCCATCATGACTATAGTTGAGGCTTTGGGTGATGAGAATCTAAAAGCAAAAGCTATAGAGGTCACAAAACGAGAAGAAGCCAAACTAGAAGCCAAATTAGAGCCGTTTCGTGATATTCTAAAAGACAAAAAAGCTATTCTCAACACTGGCGGAAATAAATCATGGTCTATAGCTTCCGCACTCCAAGATATAGGGCTTGAAGTGGTGGCTACAAGCATAGCAAAAACTACTCTTGAAGACATAGAAATAGCAAAACAATATGTTCCTATACTTATGAAAAGCCCTGCCAACGAGCAATCCAAACTAATAGACGAACACAAAGTGGATATTCTCTTAGCAGGTGGAAGAAGTTTATATACGGCTATCAAGAAAAAAATATCATTTGTGGATGTAAACCAAGAGAAAAAGGTAAGTTACGGAGCTTATGACGGACTGACAAATCTAGCTACAGATGTTGTAAATAGCCTACAAAATCGAGTTTTCAAAGTAGTTGCTACCAAAGCACCGTGGGAGTGTCTATAAATACTCCTTCGGTGTGGGTCTATGAAAACAATACCCTTGAAAATAAGCACATCCCAAGTCAATTAGTTTTTGGTATATCTCTTCATTTTCGATACCCTCTGCAATAACATCAAATCCAAATTGTTTTGCTATAGAAAGAATCGATACGACGATAGTTTCATCATTTTTATCATCAAGAATATCGGCTACAAATGATTTGTCTATTTTTAGTTCATCTATAGGTAGCTTTTTCAGATATGACAAAGAAGAATACCCTGTTCCAAAGTCATCAATAGATATTGTAACTCCAAGAGCCTTTAACTGATTGATTTTCAAAAGTGCATTTTGAGCATCTTTGAGTAGTAAGCTTTCGGTAATCTCAAGTCTAATTTTATCGGCTTGTATCGCGTAATGTGTTATAAGATGGTGAATGACATCATAAAAATCATCCCTTTCAAATTGTTTTAGGCTGATATTGACGGATATTCTCCACTTTGACTTTAGTTCGTCATTTTCCCAAGATTTAATAAGGGTAGCCACTTCATTGAGTAGATAGATACTAAATTTAACAATCAATCCGCTCTCTTCGGCAATAGGTATAAACTCCATAGGTGATATTGCACCGAGTTCATCATCCGTCCATCTTGCAAGTGCTTCAACTCCGACTACGGTTTTGTTATAATCCACTTGTGTTTGATATTGTATTGTAACTTTTTTATTTTCTATCGCTTCTCTTAGTTTGGAGAGCAAAGTAGCTTTTCTCTCCAAAGAAGTTTGAAGATTTTGATTGAAAAAGCTGTAATTATCTCTGCCGTTATCTTTTGAATGATACATAGCACTATCAGCTCTTTTCATAAGCTCGTCTATAGATATAGCACTATTAAACAAAGCAATTCCGATACTCGCACTCAACAAAAATTCGCTATTATCTATATAAAAAGGGTGTTTTAACGTATGCAATATCTTATCTGCAATTATTGAAATATCATTGATAGCCAAAGAGTAATCACTAGTTTGCGTATCAATCAAAACAATAAATTCATCCCCTCCAAATCTAGCTACGGTGTCATATTGTCTTGTGATACTACTAAGCCTATTCGCACATTGTTGTAGTATTTTGTCACCTATTATATGACCTCTCGTATCGTTGATAATCTTGAAGTGATCCAAGTCCACAAACATCAACGCAGAGTATTGTCCCGTTCTTTTTGTCTTGTATATAAGTTGCGTTACTCTATCTTCTAGTAGTGTTCTATTCGGCAAAGAAGTCAGTGAGTCGTAATAAGCTAATTGTGATATTTCCGCTTCTTTTAATTTTATATCAGTAATATCCATCAATGCAGATACTCTAATGTTTTCATCACCTAGTTTTATATCCTTGCCTCTTAGCATAGCAGGGAATTTTGAGCCGTCTTTTCGTATCATAATAGCTTCATACGGTGATTGGTCTTGATTTTTTATTACCCTTTTTACGAGTTCTATAGATTCATCGGATATAAACTCAAAAGCACTTTTTCCTATCATTTCATCAGCCGTATATCCTAGAAGTTCAGGGGCAATTTGGTTGACTTTTATACACTTTTTGTCTGAATTGTATATTATTAATCCCTCTATGGTTGCATTTGATAAAGCTTCAAAAGTTTCTATTGTTTTAAGTTGTTGTTCTAAAACTTTATTTTCTAACTCTTTTTGATTGGTGACGTCAATGCCTATTTGTATTTTTATATAGCTATTGTTATCATTGTTTGGTACTATTCTTTCACTAAATAAATAGGTTTTATTGTTTATTGAATTTGTGTGTTCCCATTTGTATGTTGAATTTATATGATTTAGATAATTATTATTTGATAAAAGACAATCTTCACACGGTTTTGTTTTGTTTGATTGAAGTGCTTGGTAGCATACTTGACCTATAATATCTCCAAATTCTTCTTTACATTTTTCATTTGCATAAAGAATAGTACTATTTTCCACATCTATTACATACACTACGGCATCTAGTTCATTTATAATAAAATCAAGCGATTTTCTAGATTCGATATTTATCAAGTTTTCTAAACGCACGGTATGTAACCTTTAAAGTAAATTAAATATTATTCTTCATTATTGTAGCATAAATGAAATTAAATGTTGGTTTTAAATAATAATAGTTATCAAGTTCTTAAGCTTTTAAATCATCATTTTTTGAAGCTACCGAGTGACTAAGAGACTGAGAAACTGGAATACTAGACTTTTTAACATCTGGAACTTTGACATGAGAATTGCCTTGATTTATAGGTTGAGCTTGGACACTATCTTTGCCTATAAATTGCTTTGCATCTGCATGAGCAACCACTAGTTTAGCTATTTGGTCTGTTAATACCGCCACATCATGAGTTTGTGACGCTACCATAGCATTTTGTTGTGTTTGTTGGTCTAATTGCGTTACAGCATCATTGATTTGTTCTATTCCTTGAAGTTGCTCTTTTGAAGCATGTTCTATATCTGAGATTAGATTAAGCGTATGGGATATATTTTGATTTAGTTCACTATAACCTTTTATCATATTTGTTGATATGGCTTTGCCTTCGTTTGCCTTTGAAGTGGCACGTTCTACTATATCTTTTATCTCTTTTGCAGCTTCGGCACTTCTTGAAGCAAGATTTCTTACCTCTTGTGCAACTACGGCAAACCCTTTTCCTGCTTCTCCTGCCGTTGCAGCTTCAACTGCAGCATTTAAACTTAATATATTTGTTTGGAATGCTATTTGGTCTATTACGCTTATTGCTTCGTTTATAGCCGTTACTTGTGTATTTATTTCTTCCATAGCTATTGTTGTTTGGTTTGCTAGTTTTTCACCTTCATTGGCTGATTTAGTAACTCCACTTGCTAAGGTTGACATTTTGAGAATATTTTCCGTATTACTTCTTATGTTACTTGTTATTTGTTCTAGTGCCGCAGCAGTTTCTTCCAAAGATGCAGCTGCTTCGTTTGAGCTTTGATTTAGTTTATCTACGTTTGTAAGTAATATATTGCTACTTTCATCAAGCGTCAAACCGTTTTGTTTATTATCTACAAGCATTTGGTTAATAGTGTCTTGTAGTTTATTCACATCTTGTACCAACGTATCAAAAACACCGTTTTTTTCTATATCGTTTATAACAAGTTTTTTTGTATAGTTATGGTGTGTGTATTCTTCCAAAACGGAATTAATTACAATAAATCTAGATTTTAAATTATCCAAAGCATTATTAATAGTGGATTTTAATTGCATAAGTGCAGGATTTGAGCTATTAGCAACTATATGTTGTGAAAACCAACCGTTTGATACTCTAGTCATTACTGTTTGGGTATCTTTAAGAAATTTATCATCTTCTTCAATATTTCTTTGTGTAGCGGATATATTTTCATTGACGATATTTGCCATTTCTCCAAACTCATCATTTGATTTGATTGTTATATGTGTAATATTTGATGTTTTTTTATTGATATAGTCAAAAAACTCTATAAGACCGTCTTTAAATAATGTAATAGAACTAGTGATTCCTTTTGTTATTATTGAACCTGTTACTATACCTACTATTACCGATATTATAATTATAAATATAGTTATACTTACCAATAAATCAGCATTTGTCATGGCATTATGAATCATTTTATCCGTAGTATCCAAACTTAGTTTATTAAGTTCATCCATCTTAGAACCCATAGTATTTGAAATAGGTACCATTATAGCGACTGTTTGTCTATATTCTTCAAATAGTTCTTTTTGAGTTGTAGGATTTGTATTGTGGGCTAGTTTAGAGATGATTCCATCAAGTTTTACATAAACTTCTCTCCAAGCTTTGTATTCAATGTCTAATTTATCTGAGAGTTCTTTACCTTTTTTGCTTCTAGGTAAAGCTAAAAAACTATTCCAGTTTTGCTCAACAATTTCCCAGCTTTTTTTTCTTTGTGTGGCAATATCAGAAAAATATGAATTTGCGGAATAATTGTTTTCAAAAGCATAGACGTTGAGTGTTTGAGCTCTTATTATCATTCTTTCTTTGTTTAGACTTGTAATATATACAAGGGCAGGAAGTCTTGATTCTCCTACCGTACTCATATCATTTGACCAAGATTTGCCGTTATATAGGGCAACTCCACCCGTGATTAATATGCTTAGTAGCAATGTACCGATTAAAAAAATTAATTTTTGTTTTATTGTCATAATAGTAACTCCGGATTAACTTTAGATTGAGTAAATAAAAGTGATAATAAGAAGGAATAACGTATAAAAAATCAAAATGTTCAAATATATAATTTTTAATTTAAGACATTTTAGCTCTTCCATGACTTATATCCTCCTATATGCTGTGTTCGTTTGTTATAATAAGACAAGCTTATCAATAACGTATTTATGGGTTATAATTGATAAAAATATATATTTCTCAATAATAATTCCTAATATAATAATATAACCAATAGGTTATAAAGATAAAGCGATTTTATCACTATTATTCTAAAGAAAAACTTAATCTATAGGTTATATTATGAAAATATTTTCAGAAGTTTCAGACGAGTTTATAGAAGAATACTATAAACAAATATCAAAAAACGTAAAAAAAATCAGAACACAAAAACAAAAAACACAAGAAGAAGTTGCATTGGCAATGGGCTTTACCACGGCTACTTTCTATACCAATGCAGAAAGTTATAAAAGAGGAAAACACTTTAATTTGGAGCATCTTATAAAGATATCTAAGATTTTAAATGTACCTTTGCATAAATTCTTTGAAATATAAATATCAATAGTAAGATATAATAATATCTTGGCTAGAATTACTAATACGAAAGATTTTGTATAAATTCTGCCAAGGTATAAGGTATATGAGTATATCAAAGATTATTGTAATAATATTTCTTAATATTAGTTGTTTATATTCAAATATTATAAAAATAGATAAGGATACTAGTCGTATCGATATTTTACCTTCGTCAAAAGTATATTTAGACAAAACAAAATCAAAAACCTTAGAAGATATAAAAAACCTAGACGATTCGTTTGAGCCAAACGACAAGAAACTTTTGGGATATGGGTATTCCCCTGATTTTGACGTGTGGGTTAGATTTGATATACACAATCAAAGTGATAAAAAGCTAAAACAAATCATAGAATACCACAACCCTCTAACCACGCATATATCACTTTTTGATAGTGTGTCTTCCATAGCCCAAAACGAAGGACTTTTGAACAAACTGCAAAATAGAAGTACCCTGAATCCTATCTTTGAAGTAGAACTAGAACCGCAAGAGACAAAGACTTATTATCTCAAAGCTTCTTCATACGTTACCACTTTGATAGTAAAATTAAATCTTTGGAATGAAAAAGAGTTTTATTCCCAAGAGATCAAACATCAACTTATATTAGCCCTATTTTTCGGTGCTATGGTGATACTCGCTCTTTACAACCTTTTTATATATTTCGTAGTCAAAGATATAAGTTACCTATATTATGTACTATATATCGTTGGGATAGTGCTACATCACCTTATTTATGTAGGTATGGCAAATGTATATTTAGTAAATCAACAATGGATGGGATATTTCGTAGATTATGCCGCTGTTTTTATAGCCTTGCCTGTTTTGGCTCTTGCAATGTTTTCAAAGACATTTTTGCATATAGTGCAATATCCAAGAGTAAATAAGATTTTAAATCTTTTGATTTTGGTTGTTTTTATTTCCGTTATAGTTTTTATAAGTACCGATATGTTTGGTAAATATAGAAACTTACTTGTCATTTCGCTACTTGCATACCTGATATTTATCACAGTATATGCTACATATAAGAAAAACCAACAAGCCTATTTCATACTTTTTGGATGGAGTATTATCCTAGTATCCGGTATTTGTATGTATCTATCAAGTGCAGGGGTGTTTAATGTATATTTATATCTCCCTTATATAGTAGAAACGGGGCTTGTACTAGAGGCTTTGATATTTTCTATTGCTTTGGCAAATAAAATAAATACTCTCCAAAAAGAAAAAGTTGAAGCCGACAAAAAGCTGATTCTCCACCAACAAAGCGAAACGGCAAGACTTGAATCTATCGTGACACAAAAAACAGATGCTCTCAAAATAGCACTTGATGAAAAAGAACTGTTACTAAGAGAGCTAAATCATAGAGTAAAAAACAATATGCAAACAATAGTATCGCTTATGAGGCTCCAACTAGATAAAGTGAGTGATGAAAAAGTACAAGATATTTTCGTAACTATTCAAAACAGAATAAACGCTATGAGTCAGCTGCATATACTTCTATATAATCAAGAAGATGTATCACATATAGATGCCTTTGAGTATTTTGATGTCATAGTAGAAGAGCTAAAAGAGAGCTATAACAGTGAAAAAATATCTATCAAATTTGATATAACTACAAAGCTAAAGACGGAAGAGGCTATTTATTGTGGGCTTATTTTAAATGAGCTTATAACAAATTCTTTAAAACATGCCTTTGCAGGGCAAAACGGTGAGATAAATATAAAACTTTTTCAAGAAAACGGAAAAATAAATCTGTATATTTCAGATAACGGAGTAGGGTTTAGCACCAAAAATACAATAGATTCTCTAGGGCTTACATTGGTTTCGACTTTGGTAATAGAACAACTCAATGGAACTATAACAATCAATTCAAATAACGGTGTGGAGGTTGAGATACAATGGATAAGTCGTTAGAAGAGACAAAGGTACTTATAGTAGAAGATGAAAGTATCGTTGCCCTTGATATAAAAAGTGCAGTTTTAAGGCTTGGATTTCAAGTAAGCGATACCGTGACCAATTATTTTGATGCTCTCACATCCGTCAAAGAAAATGAACCTGATATTATTTTGATGGATATAAATCTCAAAAATAGCAAAGACGGTATAGAAACGGCTACGGATATAAAACGAATCAAAAACATACCTATAGTATATCTTACCGCTTTTTGTGATGATGAAACTCTAAAAAGAGCCATCCAAACCAACCCTCACGCATATCTAATCAAACCGTTCAAGCGTGAAGAACTAAAATCAACCCTTTATCTAGTTTATTTCAAAATCAACCAAAGATATGCGGTAGTGATAGATAAAACACTATTGAATTTGGGTGAGAATTATTATTATGATGAAAACCATAAAAATATTTACTATAAAGACCAAATAATAAAACTGAGCCAAAGTGAACAAGAACTTCTTTTTTTGATTGTAACCGCAAAAGGTAATGTAGTAACCTTTAAGGCTATAGAAGAGCATATTTGGCAAGGACAAACCATATCTCATAGTACACTTCGAACTCTTATTTATAGACTTAGAACCAAGCTAGAACATAAACTTATAGAAACTATACCGTTTATTGGATGTAGGCTAATAGTGCCTTAATTTGTGAAAAACATCACAAATGTGCAAAAAAAATGCAAAATTTCATAAAATCTTTATTTCTGTGACGCAAACTGTGACGCCTTTGTGATATAATCCCTCAAAACACATCTTGTTTTATAAAATATAGAGGGTATATATGACTAGTACACAACAAAAAAAGAGTGACTTCACGATAGTAGGTTATGATATTTTTGACGATAGGGTAACTTTGGAGTTTTCCGACGGTTCAAAATATTTATATACATATTCCAGTGCAGGTATTTCAAATATAGAAAAAATGAAATTATTTGCAAATCAAGTAAAGGAGCTGAACAATTTTGTAAATACAACCGTAAAGGATTTATATCTATTAAAACTGGCATAAAACAATAAAAATCTACGACAAACATACAAATTAACTAAAAAAACAATCATCTTTATATATTATTTATTTCTGTGACGCAAACTGTGACACGAATATGGAATATTTCCTTTTGATATTAACAAAAAGGAAAAACCATGTTTTACGTAAACAAAAACAAATCATTAAATCTATTAGAAGATTTAATAAAACAAAATCTCAACAAAAAACTGGATGACTATATGTCTGAAAGTTTGAATCTCAAGTTTAAAGAGGCTTTGGAACTTTTTCACAAAAGGGTGTTTTTAGAACAAGTCGTAGAAGAGTGTACCGCTTTTAACAAAAAGCAAAATTGGGACGATACTCTGACTCATCTAACCCTTGCTACTACGGTAGAGGATTTGATAGATGTTTTTAAACTAAGAAGTGAAGTCTATACAAGTATAGATTATCAAGATGAATTTCCAGATACCCTAGAAGGACTTAATTTTGATATATACGATACCGTTTCAGCGGTGATTTGCTACAAAAACTCAGGTAAGATTACAGGTACTACAAGACTTATATTTGATTCACCCCATAAACTTCCCTCAGAAGAGAAATTTTCCTTTGATACGGTACGCAAACAATATCCAAAAATAGGTGAACTCTCACGTCTAATAGCAAAAAACAGCACCCAAGGACTCGGCATGGAGTTCAAAAATCTTATGAAAGGGGCTTATTGGTTTTTTATGCTAAACGATATAGATATTACTCTTCTTGGTATCAAAAAAGAGCATTATAAGCTTTATAGTAGGTTTGGAGGTAGTAAAATCATCGCCGAACTCGGCAACTACGGCAAACTTGACTTAGAAGCATTGATACTTACTTGGAATCCGTCGGAGGTATCTGATTTTTTCAAAAGAAGTTTTTTGAAATAAATTTCAAAACTTCATAAATTATTTATTTCAGTGACGCAAACTGTGACGCTGATTTGATATAATGTTTGATAATTACGGTATTTATTTAAGGAACAGTGATGAACGTATCAGCACATGGAGTAGTGTTTAACTCATATAACATAGATAAACAGACAAATGTCAATAAACAACAAAAAGAAAACCAATCCTTTCAAGAGTTGGTAGAAAAAAGTACAAAAGAAGACTATGTATATCTTTCTCAAAAAGATATACATTCTTCTGTGCAAACTATTTTCATAGACCCAGTCAGTCAAAAACCAGCAATGGTTTCTCTCAAAGATGAGACTATCGCAAAGATTAGGGACTTTTTCGGTGAAAAAGATGTAGCTTCAAATCCAAACGGTACAGTAAGCCTTGCAAATAAAGCACAAAATTTCGTCTCTAGTTGGTTTGCCGATATTGCATATAATAGAGGTTTTTTAGAAGCAGATAAAGACAAAAATGGATTCCTAGATAAGAATGAGTATAAAAATACATATAATGATTTAGCTGTGGAATTGCTTCATCCTGAAATCTTAGAAGATGGTACGATGAAACTTTTAGCAGCTAGTGCAAAAGTGGTAGCAAACTATATCCAAAGTAATGGACAACTATATGAAAGAGCAAGTTTTAATCCTACAACTGGAACATTTGAAGGGACAGGAGAAATTTCTCAAAAAAACTATATAGTTTATAGAAACGGTGAAACGATAGATTCTTTAGATGATGAACTAAATTTCACATTATTGAGTGATAGTGACTTCAACGGTGAATTGACGCTTCAAGAAGCTTTTAGTATCAATAATGACGGAAATATTGAAGAGATTATGGCAAAACACTTGAAAAACTTCGGTGTATCTACAATCCCTTCCGATATAAAACTAGAAGATTTATCTTTTGATAGTTTGCTCCAATTTATGATAGAGTTGATTACAAAAGCACTAAAACAAGCTCAATCAGGTGAAGAAGCTGATTTTGGCGAGATAATGACAAAAGAAAAATTAGAAAATATAGCAATTTTTAAAGAAGTAGGTAAAATATAATGATAATTAATGGATTAACACAATAATTTTTCAAAACTTTATAAATTATTCATTTCAGTGACGCAAACTGTGACGCTAATTTGATATAATGTTTGAAAAGAGCTTTGAAATTTCATTAAAGGAGCCATCCCATGAAAAAGTCAAATGAATACGGTTACAATCCAAAGGTGTATGTTTTTGAGTACAACAACTTCAAAAGAGCTATTGCGGTTTTGGCAACTGTTGCCGTATTTACTGCGGGATTGCTTTTGATTATAGAGATTCCAAATATCTTCACGGTAGTGTTTGGAGTTGTTATAACCATGTGGAGTTTTATGAAGACTTTGGATATTTTGCTTTTGAAACATCTAGTTATAAACGGCAGACGTATTACCAAACAATGGTATGTTTTGGGTGAAATAAGTATGGATATATCTACCGTAACGGCAATACCTTTCAAGATAATAGGTATCGGTATGATAAAGTTCATAGATGAAGAAAAATCGTATTTCGAAAATCTTTTGATGACTTTTATGACGTTTCCCTCTGATATAGGCGGCAAAAACGTATGTTATACCATAAAAGATATTCTAAAAAATCAACACCTTATAAAAGGTGACGGTTATGACTGGATTGAGTAAGATTTTGTATTCAAATATTAAAATATATGCTATAATACATCTAAAAACATATATTATAATATGGAGTTAAATATGGTTGCATATACACAGAATGAAATGGTAGGGGTTACCGAATTGTCAAAATCATTGAGTGGTTTTATAGATAAGGTTGCATCTAATTCTATAGAAAAACTAGCAGTTATTAGGCATAATAAGCCTGAAGTTGTTATATTGTCTATTGCTGAATATGAAAGAATGAAAGAACTAAATGACTATATAGAAGCATCAGAAATAGCTGATATTATCAAATCAAGAGTTACAAATAGGACAACAAAAGCTAATATGATAACTCATGATGAAATGAAGCAATTTCTTAAATCAAGAGGTTGTAATGTATAAACTGGAATATTATCCAGAGGTTATGGATGATTTGTCAAAGTTGCCTTTGGAGGTTTTGCAAGAAGTAGGGGACTATTTCAACAAATATGAAACAGACCCATATAAATATAGTGCTAAACTTTTCAATCAAAATGGACTAAATCTTGAAGGTTACCGTAAGACTTATTTAGCCAATGCAACTTATAGAATCATCATTAAGATAGAAAATAAAGTTGCAAAAATAGTAGAAGTGGTAGCCGTAGGTCAAAGAAACAATAAAATAGTTTATCAAGATGCCTTTGATAGAGTCAAAAAACAATAATTGCTATAGTCAACTTTCTGTTGAAATAGGTATGAATTCAATAGGAGATACACACCTAATTTTTTATCAACCTATCTTTTAGGTTATAATATTTTTATCTTGATTGACTTGATGAGCTTGATAATGATTGAATTAATTAATTCTGGGATTAATATATTTTCAAATAGTATTATGCAAATTTATGGTATAATCAGTAAAATTTTGAAAGGAACTGTTATATTATGGCAACAAAAGAGGAAATCTTGGCATTTTTAAAAGAACATAAAAATGAGTTGTATAATAGATTTTCAGTTACAAAAATAGGGCTATTTGGAAGTTATGCTAAAGATGAAGCAGACGAATCAAGTGATATAGATATAGCGATAAGTACGGAAAATAAAGATTTTTTTATAAGAGAAGATTTAAAAGATTATCTACAAGAACATTTTCAAAAGCCTGTTGATATAGGCTATATAGATAGCTTTAGAGAATTTTATAAAAAAAGAATATCAAAAGAGATTCTATATGCCTAATAACTCCAAAAGAGATATAGAACTTTTTATTGTTGATACATTTGTATCTATTTATAAAATCAAGCAATATACAAAACCATTTAGTGATGGCTACTCTTTACAAAGCAATATCCTTCACTGGGATGCAACGATGAGAGCTTTTGAGCTAATAGGTGAATCGTTGAATATTTTGTTAGATAATGAAAGTTTTAAAAGCCTTGCCCCTGCTTATTTTAGAAAAATAGTAAATTTCAGAAATGTGATAGTTCATGGATATTTTGGTATTAGTGCCGATGAAGTATGGGATATTATTGTAAATAAGTTAGATGATTTGAATAATGATTTGTTGCAAATAGTTCATGAAAACTATAATTTGAGTGAGGCTATAAATTCAACTATCAAAGAGTATGAAGCCTTTAATGAAAAAGAAATTGTAAAATACCTAAAAGGCATAAAATAGTATTTCCTCTTCAAAAATAGTTACTAACTACTGCACCTTATAAAACTTTTTACGCTCTTTAGAAGATGGTATATTTTCTAGTTTTCTATATTTTGTGACGCTTCTTCGTACCATGTCTATACCGAATCTTTGTTTTATTTGGACTAGCATATCATCATCCGTCAGAGGATTTTCATGGTCTTCAAACTCTATGAGTTTTTTCATAAAGCTTTTTATCTCGCTTGATGATGTATCTTCGTCATTTACCGCATTGGTAAAAAAATCTTTAAGAGCATATACACCTCTGCCGCACTCTATGTATTTATTTGATACGGCTCTGCTTATGGTGGATTCGGCAAATCCAAGCTCACTAGCTATTTCAGCCATTTTAAGCGGTTTTAGCTCACCTCCTACAAAAAAAGAGAGTTGTTTTTCTACTATGCTAAGGACTAGTTTATAAAGGGTAGATTTTCGTAAATTGAGCAAGTTTACTAGATTTTTTGCCTCTTTGATTTTCTCTTTTATATCTTCGTTTTGACAGGCAAACGGCTCTTTTACCACAATATCAGGATAATAACTACTATTTATCCTAAGTTTTATATCATTGTCTATTTCCACGAAAAAATCAGGGATGATTCTCTCTTCGTTATCTATATATTCCAATGCCGGTGGATTTTTGAAAGTTTTTATTATATCTTTTGCTTTCGTAAATAAATGATGGGTTGAATATTTATCTATTTTTTCTATATTTTCGATGAGTTTTTTTGTAAATTTCAGTAGTTCATTATCCAAGTCAAGCTCACTAAGCTGAAACAAAAACGACTCTTTATAGTCCACTGCCCCAACACCGCTAGGCTCTAGGTAAGCAAATCTTTGTCTGATACTCTCCACAAACTCGTTTGTGACGTGGTTATCTATCGCAATAGCTTCTATATTCCCCTCAAAATAGCCGTATTCACTTAGATTTTCTATGATGTCGTGTGCTATTTTTTGTGATTTAGGGGTAGGAAATAAGGGAGGCTCTATCTGATCAAACAGCCTTTCATAAAAAGACTGGTTACTTACGGCTAGTTCTTCCACAAACTCACCGCTTCTATAGTAAGTATCGCTATTTTGCATATAATACGGCGTTGCATTTACCGTTTTATAATAGTCTTTTGTCTCGACTGGAGATTTTATATCTACAAAAGGGTTTTCGTTTTTGTATCCGTTTAAGTGGGTTTCAAGCTCAGTAAGTGAGCTTTGTAAGATTGGTAGCCACATTTTGAGGCTAAGTCCGACTTGAAGTTCTTGTTTGTGTGCTAGTTTCATCTTAACCCTCCCTTTGAGAATTGAAGCAAAAAGAGGGCTGATGAAGATTTTAGTATCTTATTCTTACGACACCGTTAGCTTTTGCTATTTTCATTTGGCAGCTAAGTCTTGAGTTTGGTGTACAAGTACCGCTACAAATCTCTTTTAGGACTTTTACTTCTTTGTCTGTAAGAGGAGTCAAAAACTCCATACCTTGTTCTATCTCAACCACGCATGTACCACATTCACCGTCACGGCAACCAAATGGTAATGCACTTCCACTTGCTTCTACTATATCTTGAATCGTACTTCCAGGCTTTACGTTTATAGCTAGGAAATCGTTTTTTATTTCTACTCTAGTTGTCATCTTTTATCCTTCTAATTGTATCAAATATAAACAATAAACATTCATTCAAACTGTATAAAAAATATACTACTATCCTCTATAAGGTTTGATAAGAACATCACCTTTAACAAGCATTTGACATGCAAGTCTAACTCTTGGACTGATTGTGAATTGTTGACAGTGACTTGCCTCTTTGGCAGTAATAGCACCAAGTTCCACAAGCTTATCAAGTTCAAAATCCTCCATATAGCTAGTAGGCTCTTTATTTGATATATGCTCGACAGTTACCAAACAACTACCGCAGTTTCCCTCTTGACATTCAAAACCGATAGGAATTCTCTTTTCCTTTGCAAGTCTAACTATCGGTTCACCGATTTTTGCATCATAAAGACCGTCTGTATCTTTATCAAAATGCATAAATATAACTTTTGCCATCCACACTCCTTTTTTAAGATTGAGCTTTTGAAGCTCTGTATTCTCTTATCCATCTTAGTTCTTCTTGAACTTCATCTTCATAATCTTCAAGCAAATTTAGTTCGAAATCTCTAGCCCCCACGGCTTCTACCAAATTGCCTTCACACATAAGATGAACCTCATAAACCTTGATAGTTTGCAAGAAATCACCTATTTTTCTTATATATCCGACAGAACCTTTTTTTGCGAGAAGCTCACCGACTTTTGCGTAAGGATAAGTTCCGTCATTTTTAATATCCACCGCCAGTTCTACTTTTTGCCCTACGCGAAATTTTGGCATAATATCATCATGACGCATTGCTTACTCCTTAAGTCATCCAAACTAATAAAACTTTCAAAAAGAGACTATAGATTAGTGCTAGTGCAAGGCAGAATTTAGAAGCTCTACATCGTAAAGCGAGAAATTCTAACGAAGCAATAGTGCTGATATATAGTCTTATAACTACTCTAATACGGCGTTGTCAAATCTTGAAATACGATTGTATTCCTGCGATTTTCCGCCTTGTCTTAGAGCAGTTCTAAAACTACTTTTTTAAGTTTTATTATCGTTTGGATGACTAACACCCACAGCTATTGCCTGGAGTCGGTGTACAACCCATACAGCCCATTAGTTTGTTGCTGTCGTACATTTTCCAAACATCTGCTGCACTTGGTGAGTATCCGTTTTTGAAATCCCCATAAACTTTTAGCAATGAAAACTTCAAAAAATCAAACAGTTGATTTTCTTCTTTGAAATTTTCAAAGCCTTTTTTTATGAGGTTTCCGTATTCACGTAGTATGTGAAATCTTTTTACGTTTACTAGTTTTTCGTCATAATTTACATCAAAAAACTCAAAATATTCCTCTGCATCTTGCAGTTTATAAAATTCGTTTATGCTTTTCATAGGTTATCCTTTATGAACAAGGTGTATCTGTCATATGAAAACAGCTATCATCCATTACGTTTTTGATTTTTTTGTCTATTTGCGTAGTAAGAGCATCTTCATCTTTTTCGCCTGTTCTTATTCTCTCCACACCGCCTACGTTTAGCCACCAGATTTTACCTGCACCGTGTCCTAAATCTTGACAATTTGATCTAATACATTCCATAGCGGTTTCTCTTATTTTTGCATTTGAAACTACTATTTCTACTTTTACTTTAGGATAAAAATCTGCTTTTTGCCCATGTTCGCTAAATCCGATATTACCCATACCGTACACATCAACTATAGTGATACCCTCTATGTGTTTTTTTCTCAAATCTTCCACCACGTTTTGAAGATTTTCTTTGTTAAATACAGCTACTACTAAAAACATTTTTGACTCCTTAATTCGTAAGTTGTTAGTCGTAATTCGTAAGTTGCAAGAAGATAAAACTACTTACGATTCACGATTTACGATTCACGGTTATATCTCTTTTTTAAGACTCTCAATCCAACTCTCAACCCTATCACTTGTTTTGTTGCTTTCGTTATGCTCATCTATAGCTAGACCGCACAATTTACCGTCTATCAATGCCAACGAACTCTCAAAATCATACTCACTAGCATCTACAAACCCAATAGCCTTGGCACCCTTTGCGGTAAATGATTTATAAAGTTTCCCTAAGGCACTACAGAAATGCTCACCGTGTTTCTTGGCATCTCCTGCACCGAAAAACGCCACTTTCTTACCGCTTAAATCCATATCGCTTTCATCAAGTTCAAGAAGTATATCTACCCATCCGTACTGAACATCACCTTGACCCCATGTAGAACTTCCCAAAAATAAAACATCATATTGTTCAAATTGTTCCAGTTCGTCAAAATCCTCTTCTATATTTATAGCGTCACTATCATCTATATCAAAAGCCTCTTGTAAAGCGTCTGCTACTATTTTCGTAGTTCCACCGCATGTTCCGTAAAATATTCCGATATTTGCCATATTTTATCCTTTGTATGAATTATAAATTTTTATTCCGTCACTCAAAAACTTCTCACCTGCTAGTTGTAAGTCTTCTAACGTTCTATATCCAAATCTATGGGCATCTTTGAAGAACTTGTCCACAACCACTATTTTGTCGGCTATGACTACGGCTCTACCAAATCCTTCGTGACTCATTTCCATTACTACATTACACATTACACCGGTTACTTTTTCAAAAGCAAGTGCAAGAGCTTGAAAAATAAGTCTTATATCTTTTGTCTGAACATCGTCAATATCAGCTATGATTGGGATATTTTTCAAATCTTCTTTGGTTTTTATGTATTTCATAGTCAAAAGCTCATCATCACTTTTGTTTTCCCACGACCCAAATTGATCCAAAGCCCTTATCTGACCGACCAATGTTTTTCTGAATAACTCTTGTAAATTTTCCATTACATACCCTTTGCAGATACTATTTTTTTGATAAACGGAGGAGGGTTAGACCCAAGCATAGACGATAGTTTGTTTACCTCTTGCTCTATGGAAACCACCTCTTTATATTTGATAGGAAAAATCTTATTGTTTATCACTTTAGCCGCAGCTATCGGACCTATATCAAGGAAATAAACTATATCTATCCCTTTGAGTGCATTTATGATATTTGCTGTTTTATCACCATCTTTGTCTTTTTCTTCTTTTGTATGAATTATCCCGCTCATTTGATTATCATCTTTGGATACGTCATATACGGCAAACTTTTGACATGAGCCGAAATGTGCATCGATATTTTGCATATCGTTTGTTGCAAAAGCTACTTTTAGACCGTTTATCTCTTTGTTCGTAGATATTTTTATATTTGTATTCATAGATGTTCCTTGTGATGGTTTACGGTATTTGCCACTTCAAACAAAAAATAGCAACTCCCCTCATATAACAAATCATTTTTAAGGGCATTTCCTACATCTTCATAGTTTGGATAACCTCTTAAAACCAATCCTTTACTATACTTTCTTGCAATTTGTATTCCGTGGAAGTTTGTAATCAAAATTTCATACTCATTTTGGTAACTTTCTAAATCATAAAAGTCACCTACAACAACTTCCAAAGCTTTTATTTTGTCGTTTAGAGGTGATTTCTCACTTACTATTGCTATACTCACTACTCCACCGGCTTCACTAAGAAGTTCACAGACACTATGTACCTCGTCATTTTGTCCAACAACTGAAAACTTGGAGCTACCTATGGCAAAGTGCGTATCAAGTAAGGCATCTTGAAGCCTTTTTCTCCATCTTATGACTTTTGGATGTACGGAAGTCAAACCTCTTTTTTCCATTACTATTTTATAAAACGCATCACTATTTATAAGTCCGTTAAGGGAATCAAAATGTACAAGTGAGCTATTTGGATTTATCTCTTTGATGAAAGTTTCTCCGCACTCTTTGACGCTAAATCCTACCGTGATGACCAAAGAACTATTGCCCAACTCTTTTATATCTTGATAATCTATCCCACCGCTTGTAAGAGTTGATGGTTTTTCATCCAAATGACCGTCGAGAGAAAGGCTAATATCCGGCAAAGCAAAAGGTAAATACCCAAATAGTTCTAGTTGTTCTTTGATTTTTTCAACCTCTATGGGTTTTAGATTTGCATTTGGTATGATAAGAGCTTTGTTTGCATCTATTTGTGTGGTTTTTGTTATGAGTTGTTTTATGATAGCCGATACCGCTTTTGAGTATCCACTTTCAAATCCACCCTCAAAATCAGGTGTATTTACCCAGACTATAGGTTGTTCTTCTCTTATTAGTTCACTCACCGCTCGTATATCATCCCCTTTTGTTTCCGTGAGTCCAGTGGTATGAAGTCCTATTATATCAGGTGTTACTTTTGCAGTGATGTTTTTTAGACTCTCTAGCACTCCCCAATGTCCACCGTCTATGACTGCCGTTATGTCATTTACTGCCGTAGTTTGCATAGCTATCGGGTCGTTAAAATGTCTTGTAAAAAATACCTTAGTAAAACTAGCACATCCCAAAGCCCCGTGCATCAAAGGCATACATCTATTAAGCCCCAAAAATGCAAGAGTAGCCCCCATAGGTTGGGATAGTTTGGTCGGATTTATTTGAAGTGGTTTTTGCATATCGCTAACCTCTGTTTTTATGTAGAAAGGTTCATTGCAATTAGTATTCCACGGATTTGCTAAATTAACAGTAATCTTACAAAATATATGAAATTATTTAATGAATAGATTAATATTAATTGTGTTAAAATAAATAAATAAAATCTATACTTATTAATATTTCAAATAAGTTGAATCAAAATTCTATAAGGTAATATTATCAAATGAAGCAATATGATGAATGGAATGAAATCAAAAAACAAACTCAACAAATAAATTCTAATCTATGTATAAAAGCAAGGGAAATTTATTGGACTAGAATAGGTATTAATATAGGAAATGAAGAATATGGAAAAGGAAGTGATTTTGTCCGACCCGTGATTATTATAAGACAACTTACTCATGATTTATTTATAGGTGTTCCGACTACCACAACTATCAAAAGTAATAATGATTATTTTCACAATATAAGCTATCGTGAAAAAATAAACCATACTGTAGTTCAGAGTTCAGCTATGATATTACAGCAAAAGGTATTTAGTAAAAAGAGGCTTTTAAGTAAAATAGGAACCGTTAATAAAGAAGAATTTAAAGTTATAGTATTAAAATTGAAGAATCTGATTGACCCCACCGAAGTGGTGGGTCTGCCCGAAGGCGAATTGTAAAAGCATTGTATCATATAATTAATAAAAATTCAAGAGTTTCCACGGAATACCTTTTGCATACACTTCTTTAAATATATACAAAGGAGTGTACGATGGACGTATGGTATTCAATAGGACTTGCAGTTGCAGGATATTTGGTTTTATTTGTTGCTTTAGCCGTTCACTCTGAAAAAACAAGTGCGGAGTAGGGTGTGATAAAAGGTTATGCTACCATTGAGGGTACTTTGGAGTATGCAAAAAGCTTTTTGGATAAAAAAGAATTTTTTGTAGAACATGAAAACAAAGTATTCTCAAAACTAGGTCTTGGAACATTCAACAAAGAGCCTTACAAAGAAGAAAACTACCTTTTTAATTATATAGACGCAGTCCAAACGGCACTAAAAAACGGTATCAACTTCATAGATACGGCTATCAATTATCGCTACCAACAAAGTGAAAAAGAGATAGGGTATATACTAGGTGAGATGATAGAAAACGGCGAGATAAAAAGAGAAAATTTTATCATAGCATCAAAGGGTGGTTTTATACCTCTAGAATATCCATTTCCTGACAATCCTTACCACTGGATAAGGGATAATATGATATTGCCTAATCTTTGTAGTGATAGTGATATAGAGCTTGATCAGCATTGTATTAGCGAAAACTTTTTGGAATACTCACTAAACAAAAGCTTAGAAAATCTAGGATTAGAAACTATAGATATATATTTCTTGCACAACCCTGAAGTCCAACTCGGCTCAAAAACAAAAGAAGAGTTACTAGAATCTATCAAAAAAGCTTTTATAGTGTTTGAAAAAGCAGTAAATGACGGCAAAATAAAAAGTTACGGAGTGGCTACTTGGAACGGTTTTATAAATGACAAAGGTTTTATTGAGTATTTGAGTCTTGGTGATATTTATGATGTAGCTTTTAGTGTGGCAGGGGATAAACATCATTTCAAATATATTCAAGTGCCGTTTAATCTAGCAAAAACCCATATATACACTATGCCTACGCAAACTTATCAAGGGGTGGATTATACCGTTGTAGAACTTGCTTATAAGCTAGGGCTTGGTGTGATAAGCTCATCATCGCTATTACAGATGAATTTATTTAAAAAATCATTCAACGCAAATGTAGGATATATTTTGGATAAGGATATGGAGTTATCAAGCGATATACAGTTAGCGTTGCAGTTTGTTCGCTCAACGCCAAATATCATATCATCACTATTTGCTAGTAAAAACCCTGAACATATATTGCACAATCTTGAAATATCAAAAATCAAATCAACTCCTAAAAAGCTGTATGATTTGATGTATAGGGTTTAATATGATATATGATGTTATAGTAGTAGGAAGCGGAATAGCAGGGCTAATGTCAGCAATAGAAGCCAAAAAAAACGGTGCAAAAGTAGCAATAGTCACCAAAAACAACCCTCTTAAATCCAACTCTTTTATGGCAAGTGGCGGTATAAATGCCGTATTGAATACAAATCAAGCAGATATATTCTCTCATGTACAAGACACTATCAAAGGCTCAAAGGGCTTAAGCGATACAAAAACCGTAGAGTATATGTGTGAAAATGCACGAAGAATCATATATAAGCTCAAAAGTTACGGTGTAGAGTTTGATAGTGAAAATGATGATACTCTTATGCAAAGACCTTTTGGCGGAGGAAGTATAAAAAGAACTTGTTTTGTTGGTGATAAAACAGGTAGTGCTATTATTTCAGCCCTTTTAAAAGAAGCTAGACATCTAGGTATTGAGTTTTTGACAAATAACTTTGCCCTTAGAATCATCACACATCAAAATCAAGTTTCTGCACTTGCGGTATTACGCAAAAGTGATAGCAACGTAGTTCTTTATCCCACAAAAGCCATTATACTAGCAGGTGGTGGATATGCAGGAATTTATAAAGGACACACTACAAATTCCCCTGATTGCACGGGTGATACTATAGCATTGGCACTCAAAGCAGGACTTAGGGTAGTAGATATGGAGTTTGTTCAGTTTCACCCTACCGGCTTTGAAAAAAGCGGTTATTTGGTAAGTGAAGCAGCAAGAGGCGAGGGTGGTTATCTTGTCAATAGCGACGGTGAAAGATTTGTAGATGAACTTGCTACTAGGGACGTTGTAGCAGTAGAGATATACAAACAAATCAAAAACAAACAAAGGGTTTTTATAGACCTTCGACACTTAAGCAGTGAACAAATAGAACAAAGACTCCCAAGTCTATACAAATCAGCTCATATCCAAGCAGGAATAGATATAAAAACAGAGCTTTTACCTATCAAACCTGTTGCTCACTATACTATGGGAGGGATTGAGTCAAATATGGTAGATACGTCTATAGTCGGACTTTTTGTATGCGGTGAAAACAGTGCAAATCTTATCCACGGAGCAAATCGTTTAGGTGGTAACTCGTTGCTTGAAGGGGCTGTATTTGGTGAATTAGCAGGAGTAAAAGCATCTATGATGGCAAAAAAAACAGATTTACTACCTATTGACTACAACCAAGTTATACCTGATATTAGGATGATAGATAGACTTTTTGAGGGTGAAAGTAGTAAAAACTTCAATGCTTTGCGTACAAGTTTGGGAAATGTGATGTTTGATAAGGTGGGCATTATACGAAATTATCAGAGTTTATATGAAGCTCTTGATTATGTCAAATACTTAAGCACTCAAGCCGGACAACTTTTTGTAATAGACAAATCAAAGTCAAACAATGTAGAAGTTACGGCTATTTTGGAGCTTAGAAATGCTTTGATTGTTGCAGAATCAGTTATCTTAAGTGCTATAAAAAGAGAAGAGTCAAGAGGTAGCCACCAAAGAGAGGATTTCAAAGATAGCGACAAAAAATTCAACAAACACATCTCAATAAGGCTTATTGACGGCAAATTACTCAAAGAAGAGTATAAAATCAATAGCCTATTTTATAATTTATTGGAAAAGCTTAGAAATTTGATTATCAATAAGTAGTGGCATAGAAATTGCATTGGAAGATGAATACAACAATAAAGGACTAAAGTCCTCTAAAATAGGAAAACTTTAAAAAAGTAGTTTTAGAACTGTCCTAAGACAAGGCGGAAAATCGCAGGAATACATCGTATTTCAAGATTTGACAACGCCGTATTAGGGTAGTTATAAGACTATATATCAGCACTATTGCTTCGTTAGAATTTCTCGCTTTACGATGTAAAGCTTCTAAATTCTGTCTTGCACTAGCACTAATCTATAGCCTCTTTATTAGAGTTTTATTATTTTGGAGGACTAATTATGGCAAAAGTAATGTTAAGGGAAAATGAGGGTAAAATATACTTTTACGTGGCAAAAAAAGATATGGAAGAGATAATAGACTCTATAGAGTTCAGCAGTGATGAGAACTGGGGCGGTGAAGTAGAACTAAGCAACGGTGAAACATGGTGGATAGAGCCGGGTCCTAAGAATCTTCCGAAAGAGGCAGTTTGCAAAAAACTATCATAAGATTAGCGACTACTAAGGATATTGAAGCTATTGCAGGGTTACTTGCAGAGCTTTTTTCAATAGAAAAAGATTTTAAAATAGACAAACAAAAACAACTTGATGCTTTAAATATAATACTACAAGAACCGTCAAGTGTTTGTATCGTTGCCGTTATTGAAAATGATATTGTAGGTTTTGCATCTATGCAAAAGGTAGTTTCTACGGCAATAGGTGGATATAGCGGTCTTATTGAGGATGTTATCGTAAAAGAAGATAAAAGAAAACTCGGCATAGGTAATATGCTAATAGAGAGACTTTTTGCGGAAGCAAAACTTCACAACTTCAAAAGAGTTCAACTCCTTTGCGATACGACAAATATAAAAGCACAAGAATTTTACTCCAAGCACGGATTTAAAAAAAGTCAAATGGTTGGATGGTATAAGGAACAATAATTGCAGGTATAAGGTAAATTAACATAAAAGGATTTACAAATGTCTGCAGTATTGGAATATATAAAACAAAACAACCTTGATTGGCAACCGTCATTTAACGGTGAACTTAAAGATGGACTTTTCGGCTATAGAGGAAGCCTTATCGTAGAGGCTGGAAAACAATTAAGCCCTGATAGAATATTACCTCCAAAAATTCAAGCAAAACAAGTCATTATGGTTACAAATGCTAAAGAGATAGAGTTCTTTGCTTGTGAATTAGAATCATTTGAACATTTTATACCTATGTTTGAAAAATACAAAGATTTCTTTTCAAAAAACGGCAAAAACATACTGTTTGTAATTGATTTAAACGATAGCGGTACATTTGAGTATGAAGGTGTTACTTTTAATGCTTACGTACTTGATGAAAGTTCTGTTTGGAATGAAACTTTAGATATGTTAAATCTTGAAAAAAATGATTTGAAAAAAGCATCGCCTTCAGAAAAAATAGAAGCTGTTTATGATGAAGCACAAACTAGCGATATATCAGCAAAATCAAGAACTTATGATGAAATGATGGCACTTAAAAGCAATACGAAAAAAGTAATGATGGGAGCGGTATAAAACCGCCCTATTACTAACCTTGAATTTTAGTTTGTTTTGCTAAAACTAAAGAGTTTTTAACTCCTGAAATATGTATCCAAAATCCTATAACACCCACAAGTCCTATAAGACCTGCAAAA
This sequence comes from Epsilonproteobacteria bacterium UBA6211, assembly GCA_002421845.1. Taxonomy (GTDB): domain Bacteria; phylum Campylobacterota; class Campylobacteria; order Campylobacterales; family Arcobacteraceae; genus UBA6211. The sequence goes on from DISL01000037.1 coordinate 80,930, forward strand.
GGGATAATCAAGCTAAGTACGCTACCGCCGAACCATACCCATCCCCAAGTATTGTTATACTCTTTTACCATTGGATTACCGTTTAGGTCATTTTCAACCATATATAGTTTAAATTGTTCGTTCAATTTCATTAAAGTCACAGGTATAGCTATAAATGCCCACAGAGGTATAAGCTGTGTCCATATCCAAACCGCACTTGTATTTTTTTGTTCATTTGATGTTGCCATAGATTTTGCAAATTTACTTTGAGTTAGTAAAAATAAAACATTTACTGTTAACCACAATAAAAAAAAGAAAAGCATCATAACAGATACCATTCCCAATGCATTGGCTGCATCATCCGATGCGAACATAGGGCTAGATAAACCTAGCAACATTAACATTTTTAAAACATTTTTTGACATAACAACCCCTTGTCGTAAAATAACTTACTATTATATCTATCAATTACTTAGTTTTATATAATCTTTGATTATTTTTGCATGGTCAAATACAAGTTTTTCAAAAGGTATTTCATCAAGTTTATATATAAAAGCCTCTTTGGCATCATCGCTTCCTATCGGATTACCGCAAGCTTTGCATATATACACAGCCGAAACACAGTGAAATCGTTGGTCACGTGATGGGTCTGAATAGATATTTAGTAGTTGTTTTATTTCCACATCAAGAGAAATTTCTTCCTTCATTTCTCTAACAAGTGCATTTTCAACACTCTCTCCTATATCCACAAAGCCACCTGGAAGGGCAAGTCCTATTGGAGTATTTTTACGTTGTATAAGCACTATGCCTTGAAACTTATCTTTTGCATCGTATATCTCTATGATACCGTCCGTTGCTACAAATGGAGTTTTTATCATATCAAGCCTTTTGGAAAAATAGTGGAGTGAAAAATTTTATGATTTTGAAAAAATAATGAAAGTGGTGGGTCCACTAGGACTCGAACCTAGGACCACTCGGTTATGAGCCGAGTGCTCTAACCAACTGAGCTATAGACCCTTTTAAACTAGCTTGTCGTTTAAATAGGTTGGAATTATAGTAAAATATTTATAAAAGTTTGCTTAAAAATAGCAAACTTTTTCAATTATTGTATAAAATATTTCGCTGCTATCTCTTTTGATGGGAATTTTGTCCCTTGCATTTCAAAATCACCGAAATCAACGGTATAGATTTGTTCACTTTCAGTTTTGCCGTAAGTAATGATTAGTTTTGTCGCTAGTGCTTTATCAGCATCACTTGCATTACGACTTAGCATATTAAAAGGTCCTATGCCGTCTTTGATAATAGCACGATAGAATTTATTGCTTTTTACGGCTTCAAGTTTTTTATTATCCTCTTCGTGTCTTCCTATTACGAGCTTTGCACCGTCAGGTAGTCTTAGGTGTCGCCCGAATTTTAGTATATCTATATCATCAACATCTAGTTTATCATGGGCTATAAAATCTCTAAGTCTGTTTGATATTTCGATATGTGTAAGAAGGCAACCACCGGCTGGTTCATCAAATCCTTCAAGACCTATATCTTTTGCCATTTGAAGCTGTACTTGTCTATTTCTACCGTGAATACTGAGTAGTTTGTCTCTATCTACCCATCCTTCAAGCTCAGGTTTTGTAGGTGGAAGATGTTTCGCACTAAGAGGTCTAAGGACTAATTCGTCATTTTGGCTTAGTTTTTGGACTATTTCCAAAGACTCTTTTCTTTGACTCATAGGTCTTTGTCCTATTACTTCACCGCTTATCATAAAACTTGCGTCATATATTTCAAGGAGTTTTGAAGTATATCTAAACATAAATCCATGACAATCTATGCAAGGGTTGAAGTTTTTTCCGTAGCCGTATTTCGGAGTAAATAAAACCTCGTCCAAAAACTCTTTTTTCAAATCAAGAATTTCAAGTTTTGCACCTATATGGTCACATATTCTTTGTAAATAATCACGTTTATCATTCGTACCGCCAAATCCCATATCTACGTGTACCGCTATGACTTCTATACCTTGGTCTATGATGACTTTCATCGCCAATGCAGAGTCAAGACCACCACTAAACAACGCTAATGCTCTCATGCCGTTTCCTAAATCATTTTTTGGTATAATATCTAAATTTTGGTTAAAAGGTGGAAGGCTTTGGTTTTATATCAGCCGTCAAACGGATATTGCTACAACAGCGACACACATTTTTTGTATTACTTTATATTATCAAATCTTGCCAAATTCAAAAATCCAAAGGGTGATTTATTGGATGTAGGAAGTGGAAGCGGTATTTTAGGACTTTTGGTAGCAAAAGAGTATAGTGAGTTATCGCTTCACCAATCAGAACTACAAGAAAGTTTTTGTTTTTTATCACAAAAAAACGCTACAACAAACAATGTGAAAGCTGTTATGTATGAGGGTAGTTTTTTTGTAACCGATTTTGATAAGAAATTTGATATAGTTGTATCAAACCCACCGTTTTATCATCATAGCTCAATCAAAAGCGAAAATGAATCATTAAAAACGGCAAGGTATAATACTCACTTTAAGCTAGAAGATTTTATACAAAAAGTTTCAAAAATCATCAAACCTCAAGGTAAGTTGTTTTTTTGTTACGATGTTAAGCAGATAAATGATATTATTGCAACACTTGCTAAGTACAAATTTAATTTAGAAGCTTTACAGTTTGTCCACCCTTTTAAAGACAAAGATGCGTCTTTGGTGCTTGTATATGCAAAAAAATCGTCAAATTCTTTTACGAGAGTGTTGCCACCTGCTATTATTTATGACGGTGGGGATTATAGCGAGTATTCATTGAAAATGTATGAAAAAGCTTCGACGCATAGTATAAAGGTTGAGATGTGATAACACAAGAGGGGTTTAATTTTTCTTTTGATGAAGATGAATGTGCAAAGTGTGAAGGTAACTGTTGTATCGGTGAGAGCGGTTATATATGGATAAATACTCAAGAGATACAAAACTTCGCAAATGCTTTTGGTATTAGTGTAGATGAGTTTATCGAAAAATATCTTTTCAAAGTAGGGTACAAATTTTCAATAAAAGAGTTTGAATACAAACCGGATAGATTTGCGTGTATATTTTTTGATTTTGAAAAAAGAAATTGTAGTGTTTATGATTTAAGACCTACTCAATGTAGAACGTTCCCTTTTTGGGATTATTTTAAAAACAATATTCAAGAGGTACAAAAAGAGTGTCCAGCTATAAAAATATAATATTCTTATTCTCTATTATACTAATGTTGGGCGGTTGTACTCATTTTAGTAGCCAACCTTCAAATACTCAAAATAAATCTTTTGAAAAAGAAGATATGCTTATTTTATTTGCACTAGAAGCTAGTAATCAAGGAGATTATAAGTCTTCATTTGAGCTTTTTTATACACTTTACAAATCTACTTCAAAATATGAGTACTTAGAACAATCCGTAGATATTGCATTTTTCAACCAACAATACCCTATGGTGGTAGATTTAGTGAAAAATGAAGTAAAACCTAAATTTTCATCAAATATTGAAAAATTTGATTTCGTGTATGCTGTTTCTTTGATGAACACTGGCAATACAGATGAAGCTTTGGAAATAGCAAAAAAACTTGTTCAAAAAGATTCAAACGACCAGTATCAGATACTTTTGGGTAATTTATATTTAATAAAAAAAGAGTATCAAACCGCATACGATATATTTATGAAAGTAAGAGAAAATCAACCCCACAATATAGGTCTTTTACTTACGGTGTCAGATGTATTGTATTCATATTTCAACAAACCTTACGAAGCTATCAAAATGCTTGATGATTATATTACGGCAAACGGTTGCAACGTAGAAATATGCGAAAAAATATATAAGTATTATATGGCTCAAAATGATGTGGACGGTATGATAGCTACACTTAAAAGAAATTATAATTTAATGCTTAGTTTAGGTAAAACACAAGAGGCTTTAGGTACTTTAAACGTTATTATAGAGATGCTGAAACTCAAAGATATAAACGTAGCATTAGAATTTACAAATTCATTGCCTGATGATGGTTACAAAAGCTTGAAACTTATTGAAATATATAAGATTATGGGTAACGAAGAGAAGCTTTTGTATTATTTTGATTTATTATACAAACAAACAAACGATATTAATGTCTTAGCTCAAATGGCTATTTATGAATTTGAATCAAGCAAAAATAAAAAAGATGTTTTCAAATCAGTTAAAGCGAAGCTAGAAAAAGTTTTGGAAATATCATCAAATCATATGTATCAAAATTATCTAGGCTATTTACTTATAGATTTTGACATAGACTACCAAAGGGGTATTGAGCTTGTAAAAGCTGCCCTTGCACAAGAACCAGAGAACTATGCTTATCTTGATTCTTTAGCGTGGGGTCATTACAAACTAAAACAATGCAAAAAAGCTTATGATATTATGGATAATATAGTAAAAAAATTAGGTACCCAACACGAAGAGATTAACCAACACTGGGAAGCAATAAAGGAGTGCAATAAATAATGATTTTAGATGAAATTATAAAAAGAACAAAAGAAGATTTAGAACAACGAAAAGCAGAATTTAGCCTTGATTGGTTGGGGAGAAGTTTGGCTTTTAACCCGTTTCCTCCAAGAGACGTAAGAAAAGTTCTTACAAGTACAAAAGAAGACCGTGTAAAAATAATAGCGGAAGTCAAAAAAGCAAGTCCAAGCAAAGGGATAATAAGAGAAGATTTCGACCCGTTACTTATAGCTGATATTTATAGTAAAAACGGAGCAGACGCAATATCTGTTTTGACTGAACCACATTATTTCAAAGGTAATTTAGAATATCTTACGCAAATAAGAAGATATGTTCCTACACCTTTACTTAGAAAAGATTTTATCGTTGATAAATACCAAATAGTAGAAGCTTTGGTTTACGGAGCAGATTTTATACTTTTGATAGCAAAAGCACTTTCTACAAAAGAGTTAAAAGAGTTATACGAGTATGCGTTGCATGTTGGACTAGACGTACTTGTGGAAATTCATGATAAAGAAGATTTGAAAAAAGCTATGTCCGCAGGTGCTCATATAATAGGTATAAATCATCGAAATCTAGAAACATTCGAGATGGATATGACACTTTGTGAAAAACTTATCCCTATGATTCCAAACGGAAAGATTATAGTAGCTGAAAGCGGTGTTGATAATCCTGAAATTATAAGACATTTGGCTGACGTGGGTGCCGATGCCTTTTTGATTGGTGAGCATTTTATGAGACAAGATGACATAGGTACAGAAGTAGCTAGACTAAAAAATAGTTTTAACTAAAAACTAAAAAAACAAATATAAGTTTTTTTACAAGAAAAATTCAATAACATTTTACAAAAGTTGAAAATTGTCGAAGTCTTGAAATCTAAGTCATGAGTCGTATTTCCTGTTTTTAACAACTCACGATTTACGACTTACGGAACAATAAAGAGGAGTTACTATGGAAGTTATAAAAACTACTGTTTTGTTAGTATTGCTTAGCGTTCTTCTTGTGAGTCTCGGCGGATATTTCGGTGGGGCGAACGGTACTCTTATAGCACTTTTATTGGTGGGCGGTATGAATTTTTATGCTTACTACTATTCAGATAAACACGTTTTAAACCACTACAAAGCAGTTGAACTTACGGATACTAGACATTTCGTATATCAAATGGTTAGGGATTTAGCTTATAAAGCAAATCTTCCTATGCCAAAAGTCTATATAATACCGCAAAATATACCAAATGCCTTTGCAACGGGAAGAAATCCACAAAACGGTGTAGTGGCGGTTACTCAGGGGCTTATTGATTTACTTAATCCTGAAGAGGTTAAATCTGTTATAGCCCATGAATTAGCGCATATAAGACATTATGATATTTTGACTGGTACCATAGCAGCAACGATAGCCGGAGCTATATCTGCTATTGCAAATATGATGCAATTTGGTGC
>DISL01000036.1 GCA_002421845.1 Epsilonproteobacteria bacterium UBA6211
GAACTTGGATTGGCGGTAGATAGAACCGATAAAGACGGCAAAACGGTATTGTTTAAAGAGGTTATGCGTCACAACTATGAAACTTTGGAATTTTTACTAGGTGCCGGAGTAGATATAAATGCAGTGGATAAAAACGGTAAAACGGTACTTTTTTATGCTATGCTAGAGGGGTATGAGAATATATCTATGATAGATTTTCTTATCAAAAACGGTGCAGATTTAAATAAGTTAGATAGTGAAGAAAATAGTATTATAGATGATTTGATTGAGATTATACTTGTTCAAAGACAAGATAAAAAGCCTGAAAATAAGTTGTTTTTGAGAATTGATGAAAGTAAGGACTTTATTTCTTTATTAAAACGACTTTTACTTTTAAATCCTAAGATAAACAGACAAAAACAAAATGGTCAAACATCACTTTTTAAAGCTATATTATTTGATGATTTAGAGTTGATAGAGGTACTTTTAAATAACGGTGCTGATGCTAATTTAAGAGATTTGGAAGGAAATACACCTTTATCTTTACTTGTTGACCACGGTTTGAGAATCAAAAAACTTTCACTAAAAGAGGTGTTTATTAAGAAGTTGCAATTTCTTATTAAGTATAGAGTTGATGTCAATGCAAAAGATAAAGAGGGTAGAACGGTACTTCACAAAGCGGTAATAGCAGATGATATAGAGGTAGTAGAAAAATTACTCCAAAAAAAACCGAATATGAATGAGAGAGATAAACAAGGTAGAACGCCCCTTCATCATACCCAATGGAAAGGTAACTACAAAATAGCTCATTTACTTATTCGTGCTGGAGCTGATATGAATTTACCGGACGCTGCAGGTTATACTGTGTTAAATTATGCTGCGATTTTGGGTCATACGAAACTTGTGATAATCCTTGTAAAATCAGGTTGTTTGATGTATAACAAAAACAAAAAAAGTAAAACCGTAACAAAATTCTTTCTAGAAAAAGAGAATCAACTTGAAAAACTACTTGAAGAGCCTATAACCGATGCAAAAATAAGGGCGGCAATAGAGCAAACCATAGAGATATTAAAAAAAGAAATTCACGAAGTAGAGATGTAAAATGGATAAATTATCAATTATTATACTAGCAGCCGGTGCAGGAACTAGGATGAAATCTAGCCTACCGAAAGTTTTGCATAAAATATCGGGTCGTGAGATGCTGTACTATAGTATCAAAGAATCAAAAAAACTTAGTGATGATATTCATGTGGTTTTATACAATCAAGCCGATTTGGTTCAAAAAAGTATGGAAAAATATTTTGACGGTATTAATTTCCACATACAAGACTTTATAAATCTCCCTGGAACAGGCGGAGCGGTAATGGGTATAACTCCAAAATATGATAAAGTTTTGGTACTTAACGGTGATATGCCTTTGATTGAAGCAACAGAGCTAGAAAAGCTAAGTATTTCTTCAAAAGACACACCTATAGTTATGACCGTATTGGAACTTATCAGTGCAAACGGTTATGGAAGAGTTATCGTAGAAAACGGCAACGTAAAAAAAATAGTAGAACAAAAAGATTGTAATGATGAAGAACTAAAAGTAAACACTGCAAATGCAGGTATTTATTGCTTTGATAAAGAGTTTTTACTCGCTCATCTTCCAAAACTTTCAAACAGCAATGCTCAAAAAGAGTATTATATAACAGACCTTGTGGAAATGGCTATAAATAAGGGTTTAAGTGTGGTACCTGTTACAGTAAACGAAGAAAATTTCAAAGGGGTAAACTCCAAATATGATTTATCAGGAGCTGAAGTAATACATCAAAATAGAATCAAAAAAGCATTTATGGATAAAGGTGTTTTGATGAGGTTGCCTGATACCATATATATAGAAGAGGGTGTAGTAATAGAGGGTGAGTCCGTGATAGAAAACGGAGTTTCTCTTATAGGAAATACTCAAATTATATCATCTCATATCAAAACAAACTCCTTAGTTGAAAGCTCTGTGGTTAAAAATAGCGATATAGGACCAATGGCAAGAATAAGACCTGATAGTATTGTGGAAAGCTCACATATAGGTAATTTTGTAGAGGTCAAGAAATCTAAACTTTTTGATGTAAAAGCAGGACATTTGAGCTATTTAGGCGATAGTGAAATAGATAGCGGAACAAACGTAGGTGCAGGGACTATCACTTGTAATTATGACGGTGTGAATAAATATAAAACAAAGATAGGTAAAAATGTTTTTATAGGGAGCGATACACAGCTTGTTGCACCGCTTGATATTCCGGATAACGTAATGATAGCAGCCGGTTCGACCGTAACAAAAAATCCTACAAGCGGAGATTTGGTACTAAGTAGAACACCTCAAAAATCTCTCGCAGGTTTTTTTCATAAGTTTTTTGCTAAAAAAGGATAATAAATGGCTCAGTCTCTTCTTAAAAACAAAAATATCCTTATAGGAGTAACGGCAAGTATTGCAATATATAAAACTTGCGAACTTGTAAGGCTTTTTGTAAAAGCAGGGGCAACAGTGAGAGTTGTTATGAGTGAAGATGCAAAAAAATTTATAGCACCCCTTACGTTTGAAGCACTTACGAGTCAAAAAGTATTAGATATAAATAGTGAAGATTGGAGTAGTGAGTATAACCATATAGCCATAGGCAAATGGGCTGATTTATTTATTATTGCTCCGGTTACCGCAAATACTATAAACAAACTAAGTAACGGTATAGCAGATAATCTAATTACGCAAATAGCCCTTGCATACCCAAGAATAAAACTTCTAGCACCTAGTGCTAACACAAATATGATGGCAAACCCTATGACCCAAGCAAGTTTGAAGATGCTAAAACTTTGTAATTATGAAGTTGTAAAAACACAAATAAAAGAACTTGCGTGTAAAGATGTGGGTGATGGAGCAATGGCAGAGCCACAGAGTATTTTTGATATGGCAGTATCTAAGTTGCTAGAAGATGAGTACTGGAAAAATAGAAAAGTAGTGGTTAGTTGCGGTGGAACTATAGAAAAAATAGATGACGTAAGATATAT
>DISL01000068.1 GCA_002421845.1 Epsilonproteobacteria bacterium UBA6211
TATTACTGTAACTTTATGTCCATCTTCCACCAGCTGTTTTGCAAGATAGTAAGACCTCGCTCCGCCTGCTTCTTTAGGTGTAATAAAATATTGATGTAAATAAAGAATTTTCATTTTACTTACTTTTTAATAATTTAACAACTTGCTCTAAATCTTCTTGCTTTAAATGCTCACCAATCGGCAAACTTAATAATTGAATATCACTTTTATTTGCAAAGAAATCTTCACTTGCTTGACCTGTATAGTCATAAGCTTGAAGCTTAGGAAGAGATATAGGATAATGAATACCTGATTGAATACCATTATCTTTTAGATACTGTTGTAATTCATCTCTTTTTTCTGTTCTTACTACAAATAGATGATAAACTTGTTTTGCCCAATCTTCTCTTTTTGGTAATACAATGCCTTCTACATCCTTTAGGTTTTCAAGGTAGTAATCTGCTACTTTAATTCTAGCCTCTGTCCACTTATCAAGATGTTTGAGTTTTACACTTAAAATTGCTGCTTGAAGTCCATCAAGTCTTGAATTTCTTCCCTCAAATTCATGGTTGTATTTTTCTATTCTTCCATGGTTTGCTATCATTTTACATTTTTTAGCTAACTCTTCATTATTAGTAACTATCGCTCCACCATCACCATAAGCACCTAAGTTTTTCCCGGGGTAAAAGCTAAATGTACCAGCATCACCTATAGCTCCTACTCTTTTACCTTTATACTCTGCACCATGAGATTGAGCACAGTCTTCTATCACTTTTAGATTATGTTCTTTTGCAATTGCTAATATCTCATCCATATCACACGGATGACCATAAAGATGCACTGCTATAATAGCTTTTGTATTTGGAGTGATCTTTGATTTTATACTTGGGATTGAAATAGTATAGTTTGACTCGTCACAGTCACAAAATACTACCTTATGTCCACTTCTTGTCACTGATTCTGAAGATGCTATAAAACTATTTGCAGGTACTATTATCTCACTACCTTTTGGTAAATCAAGTGCTTCTATAACTATTTCTAAAGCATCTGTACCATTTGCAACACCTTGGCAATATTTAGCTTGACAAAACTCGGCAAACTCTTTTTCAAATTGTTCTACATATTTTCCACCGATAAAAGCTGTTTGGCTTATCACATTTTTTATCGCTTCATCTATCTCATCTTTTATACTATCATATTGACTTTTTAAATCTAAAAACTTTACCATTATTTAATACCTCTTATTTTTTTAGCTGGATTTCCTACATATATTCCAGACTCTTGTATATCTCTTGTTACTACGCTTCCTGCACCTATGACAACATTATCACAAATAGATACTGGCAGTATCGTAGCATTTGATCCAATAGATACACTGCTTCCTATAGTTGTACTTTTCCAAAGATTTTTATCTCCATTTGCTGGACCACCTGTAGCAAACAAATCGTTAATAAACATCACACCATGAGCGATAACTGTATTATCCCCTATTGTTACAAGTTCACATATAAAACTATGAGATTGAACTTTACAATTTTTCCCTATTTTTACATCTTTTTGTATCTCTACAAATGGACCTATAAAAGTATTATCACCTATCTCACATCCGTAGATATTAAGTGGTTCTACAACTTTTACATTTTCTCCAAACACTACATCTTTGATTTGAGATTTATAAATCGTAGGTTTATTATTCACTGATTTGTCCTAATTTGCATTTAGTAGGTTTAAATCTTAAAAATACTTCTTTGCCTGTTTCTATAGATTCATAAATAGCTGAGATAAGTTCTAAACTTTTTCTACCTACTAGTCCATCAACTAAATGTTTTTTATTATTTAAAATACTATCTACTACATGCTCATAATATGCTTGATGCCCAAATCCATATACATTTGGTGGATTTACTGAGTATTTTTCCATCACTTCATCATCACCCTCTTTTTTATGAGTAAAGTTCCAGTGAAGCATTTTATTTACCGCAAATCCACCTATCTCAACTGTTCCAGTTTCTCCTAAAATAGAGATAGAACCCTCTAAATCTTTTGGTCTTACTGCTGTTGTAGCTTCTATGATACCTAATGCACCATTTCTAAACTTTAGTGTCACGATAGCTGTATCTTCCGCTTCTATATTTACAAGCGCTGTTGTGCTTTTTGCAAATACACTCTCCACATCACCCATCATATATTCTAGTAAATCTACATGATGGCTAGCTTGGTTCGTAAGCACTCCACCATCCATATCCCATCTACCTCTCCACCATGCTTGATCATAATAGTTTTGATCTCTTGACCATCTAACTCTAATAGTTCCTAGTACTAATTTACCAAATCTTTTTTCATCCATAGCTTCTCTAAGTTTTACAACAGGTACATTAAATCTATTTTGCTTCACAACAAAAAGTTTACAACCATTTTCATCACAAGCTTGTATCATAGCATCAGCATCATCTAGTGTAAGAGCCATTGGTTTTTCTACGACTATATGTTTTCCATATTTAGCCAAATTTATTACATGTTTTGCATGGTATCCACTCTCTGTAAGTACAGAAACTACATCGATTGACTCTTTTTGCATCATCTCATCCATATCTGTGTAATATGGCACATTAAACTGCTCACCTATTTTTTTTGCTTTTTCTTCATCTATATCACAAACTGCTACCAGTGAAGCATTTTCAATTTGATTGTGCCCTAACAACTCACTATGTCTTTTTGCAATTCTTCCACAACCTACTAATCCAAATTTTAACATTTACTCAACTCCTTATATATTATATTTAATTTTTCTTCTTGTTTTTCCCAGTTATACTGCAATTTTAGTTTTTCTATATTATTCTGATATTGTTTGATATCATTAAATGATAAATTATCAATGATTTCCAAAATATTTATATCCTTATTAATTATCATTCCAACCTTATTTTTATTAATGAATTTGCTTAATTCAGCCAAGTTACTCACTAATACAGGAATTCCTGCCATTAAATATTCAAACATTTTATTTGGCATACAATAATCATAACTCTTACAACTATTCTCTATTAAACAAAAACCAATATCCGCTGATGATGTATAATTTAAAAGTACATCAGGCTTTACAGCTTCATGATAAAAAATATTTTCAAAAATTGAAGCTTGTTTTTTTACCAAATCTACAAGTGTGCCATACCCCATAAATATTATTACTTTATTACTTTTCTCAAACGCTTCTAACAAATGTTCTATGCCCCTATTTAGACTAATTGCTCCTTGATATAAAAAAATAATCTGTTCTTTATCTATTTTAAATTTCTCCCTAAAGATATCGTTTTTTACTGTTTCTTTAAAATTAGGAGTGTTTAATACCACATAAGGTCGTTTCATATATGGATACATTTTTTTATATTCATCTGCTATCATTTCGCCTACTACTATCACTTCATCCACAAATCCAATGAAAGCTTTTTCTATTACTTTAGATATTTTTTTTCTAAACCCTTTAAAATTAGCTTTTTCGGTTTCTAATTCATGAGTATCATAGATAATCTTTATTTTAAAAATCTTAGCAATTAATGATAATGGCAAAAATTCCAATGTATGAATATTTATCATCTTAGGTCTATGTAAAACAATAAATACAAATACATACATAAAATAGTACAGATATAAAATTGATCTTTTTTTAATATTGAATAATGAAACTCTTTTTATATATATGTTTCCTTCATACTGTTCATCTTTATTTAATCCCTCTTTCCATACACCTAATAAAATAATTTTTTCAAAA
>DISL01000067.1 GCA_002421845.1 Epsilonproteobacteria bacterium UBA6211
CCTTCTAAAAACAAGCAAAGAAAAGGGATATGTTCCTAAGTTGCTTGATGCAGTAGAACTTGTAAATTTTGAACTAAAAAGAGTTATATCGGCAAAAGCTATCAAAGAGTTTGGAGAAGATTTACAAGGATATAGTTTTGCTATCTGGGGGCTTAGTTTTAAGCCAGAAACAGATGATATGAGAGAAGCTACGAGCATAACGGTTATCAATGAACTTACAACAAGAGGTGCAAAGATAAGGGCTTATGATCCAAAAGCGATGCATGAAGCAAAAAACTTTTATCTTAAAAATAACGCAAGTGTAGAGTATATGAAAAATAAATATGATGCTTTAGATGAGTGTGAAGCGATGATACTTTTAACAGAGTGGAAAGAGTTTAGAAGTCCAGACTTTGAAGAGATAGCAAAACGTCTTAAAAATAAAATCATCTTTGATGGAAGAAATCAATATAGTAAAAAAAGACTTGCTTCATACGGATTTAGATATTTTCAAATAGGGGTAAAAAACAAATAAGTAAAATAATTATAAATTCATATATGTATCAAAAATAGAATTATAGATGAGGAGATAAAAAGGTGAAAGGAATTATCTTAGCAGGCGGTAGTGGAACACGACTTTATCCTATTACTCGAAGTATAAGTAAACAGTTACTTCCTATATATGATAAACCTATGATTTATTATCCACTCTCAGTCTTGATGCTAGCTGGTATCAAAGAGATACTTGTTATCTCTACGCCACAAGATATAGAAAAATTTGAAGAACTTTTAGGTGATGGTAGCGATTGGGGAATTAACTTAGAATATAAAATTCAACCATCTCCAGATGGACTAGCTCAAGCTTTTATTTTAGGAGAAGACTTTATAGGAGATGATTCAGTTTGTTTAATACTTGGAGACAATATCTTTTATGGACAAGGTTTTTCTCCTATGCTACAAAATGCAGCTTCTTTAAAAGATGGAGCAGTTGTATTTGGATATCAAGTAAAAGACCCTGAAAGATTTGGTGTAGTAGAATTTGATAAAGACAAAAACGCAATTAGTATAGAAGAAAAACCATCAAAACCAAAATCAAACTTTGCAGTAACTGGACTTTATTTTTATGATAATGATGTTGTGGAAATAGCAAAAAATGTACAACCATCACATCGAGGAGAATTAGAAATCACAACTGTAAATCAAGAGTATCTAAAAAAAGGAAAATTAAAAGTAGAACTTTTAGGTCGTGGATTTGCATGGCTTGATACGGGAACTCATGATAGTCTTATCGAAGCAGGACAATTTGTACAAACCATAGAACATAGACAAGGGTATAAAATAGCTTGTCTAGAAGAGATAGCTTACAATAATGGTTGGATAGATAAAGAAAAAATACTTGAAATAGCAAAACCACTATCAAAGAATGGGTATGGGCAATATCTTTATGATTTAGTAAGAGAAGAAAATGAATAATACAAACAAATCAATACTCCTTACAGGAACAGCGGGATTTATAGGTAGTAACTTTGTGCCATATTTCCTAGAAAAATATCCAAACTATAACCTTATCAATCTAGATTTACTTACTTATGCAGGTAACTTAGAAAACCTTGCTGAATGTGAATCTAATCCAAGATATAAATTTATTAAAGGTGATATTTGTAATCGTGAATTAGTAGAGTTTATATTTAATGAATATGATATAAGAGGTGTTATCCACTTTGCAGCAGAGTCTCATGTAGATAATAGTATCAAAAATCCAGGTGTATTTGTACAAACAAATGTAAATGGAACTTATACTCTTGTAGATGTAGCTAAAAAATATTGGATGAATAAGCCATTTGAGTATAAAGATGAATACCAAGATTGTAGATTCCATCATATCTCAACAGACGAAGTTTATGGAACATTAAGTGATGATCCAAATGACCTTTTTACTGAAACTACACCTTATGCTCCAAACTCTCCATACTCTGCAAGTAAAGCTTCAAGTGATATGATAGTAAGAGCTTATGTAGAGACATTTGGAGTAAACTGTGTGATTACAAACTGTTCAAATAACTATGGACCAAAACAACATGATGAGAAACTAATACCAACTATCATAAGAAATGCCCTCAAGGGTAACCCTATACCAATATATGGAGATGGAAAGAACATTAGAGATTGGCTTTATGTACTTGATCACTGTAAAGGAATTGATTTAGTTTATCATACTGGATTAAAAGGTGAGACATATAATATAGGTGGAAGAAATGAAAGAACAAATCTTCAAATAGTAGAACGTATTTGTAAGATATTGGACGAAGTTCATCCAATTAAAAATAATTCAAAATTCAACACTCAAAATTCAACATTATCCTCATACAAAAGTTTGATAACTTTTGTTGAGGATCGTGCTGGTCATGATAGAAGATATGCTATTGATGCAACTAAGTTAGAAACTAAGCTTGGTTGGAAAGCTGATGAGAACTTTGATAGTGGAATTGTTAAAACTATTGAATGGTATTTGAAAAAATATGGAGTTAAGAATTAGATGAAAAAAGTATTATTAGTATTTGGAACAAGACCAGAAGCTATCAAAATGGCTCCACTTGTCAAAGCATTTGAAAACGAACCTTCAATAGAATCAAAAGTTTGTGTTACCGCTCAACATAGAGAGATGCTAGATCAAGTACTTGAAATGTTTGATATTAAGCCAGACTATGATCTTAATCTTATGAAACCTGGTCAAGACCTATATGATATCACTGGAAATGTACTTTTAGGTATGAAAAGTGTGTTAGAAGAGTTCAAACCAGATGTTGTTTTAGTTCATGGAGATACTACTACAACTTCTTCTGCTAGCTTAGCTGCTTTTTATCAAAAAGTAAGAGTTGGGCATGTTGAAGCAGGTCTTAGAACAGGCAATTTGTATAGCCCTTGGCCAGAAGAAGCCAATAGACAAATAACAGGAGTACTAGCCAACTATCACTTTGCTCCCACAACTACTAGTCAAAATAATTTACTAAAAGAAAACAAAAAACAAGAAGATATTATAGTTACTGGAAATACAGTAATAGATGCTTTGTTTTTAGCACTAGATAAAATAGAGAAAAATGATGACTTAAAATCTAAAATAATAGAGTCTATAAACTCTCAATATGAACTAAAAAATGATAAAAAAATCATACTTGTAACAGGGCATAGAAGAGAAAATTTTGGAAACGGATTTATCAATATATGTGAAGCACTTAAATCAATAGCTATAAATAATCCAGATATTGATATAGTTTACCCAGTGCACTTAAATCCAAATGTTCAAAAACCAGTCAAAGAGATACTATCCAACACAGCAAATGTATATCTTATAGATCCACTTCAATATGAGAGTTTCATCTATATGATGAACAAATCATATTTTATTATCACTGATAGTGGTGGAGTACAAGAAGAAGCTCCATCTTTAGGAAAACCGGTACTTGTTATGAGAGATACTACAGAGCGACCAGAAGCAGTCGAAGCTGGAACAGTTAAGCTTGTAGGGACAAATAAAGAAACCATCATCAAAGAAGCTCAACTTTTACTAGACTTACAAGATGAATATATTAAAATGTCAAAAGCGCATAATCCATACGGAGATGGAAAAGCTTGTGAGAGAATTGTGGAATTTTTAAAAGAAATTTAATGGCATATTACACAGAAAATCAGCTTAAAGATTTAGGATTTAAGAGCATTGGAAAGAATGTAAAAATAAGTGATAAAGCAACTATTTATAACTTTGACCAAATAGAAATTGGTGACAACTCAAGGATAGATGATTTTTGTGTTGTTTCTGGAAAAATCAAAATAGGTAGAAATGTTCATATTACGCCCATGTGTCTGGTTGCAGGTGGAGAAAAAGGTATTATTTTTGAAGATTTTACTACTATTGCTTATGGGGTTAAAGTTTTTACACAGTCTGATGATTATAGTGGTAAAACTATGACTAATTCAACGATTCCAAAAAAATATAAGAATGAATACAAAAGTGAAGTGATTTTAAACAAATATTCTATTGTGGGAGCGGGAAGCATTATTATGCCGGGAGTTGTTTTAGCTAAAGGTACTTCAGTAGGTGCTATGAGCTTAGTTCTCAAATCAACTGAACCTTGGGGAATCTATGTAGGTAATCCAGCAAAGAGATTAAAAGATAGGCAAAAAGATTTACTAGAACTTGAAAAACAATACTTGGAAAATGAGGGTAAACTATGAATAAAATAGCATTTTATATTATGAACTCAAAAGGGTATTATGTACTCAAGAACTTTATTGAAAAGTTTGGTACTTCGTCGATAGATTATATTGTGAGTAGTGAAGATAAAAATATCCAAAAAGATTTTTTTGATGAGATCAAAAGTGTGGCTCAAAAAGAAAATATAAAGTTTTTTAGTAGATTTGATGATTTTGTAAATATTGAAAAAAGTTTTTTGGGATACAAGTTTGCTATAGGTTGGAGATGGCTTATAAAAGATGAAAAAAACTTGATAGTATTTCATGATTCGTTATTACCAAAATATAGAGGTTTTGCTCCACTTGTTAATTGTTTAGTCAATAATGAAAAAACGGGGGGGGTAACAGCTTTGTTTGCTAGTAGTGAATATGATAAAGGCGATATCATAGCTCAAAAAAGTTTTAAAATAAGCTATCCTATAAAGATAAATGAAGCTATTGAAAAAATAGAGCCACTTTATTTTGAGCTTGTAGATGAGATATATTCAAAGATACAAAATGATTATGCGCTAAAAGCAACAAAGCAAGATGAAGGTGCAGCAACTTATAGCCTTTGGTTAGATAGTGAAGATTATTTTATAGATTGGTCTTGGAGTGCTAAAAAGATAAAAAGATTTGTGGATGCAGTTTCTTATCCTTATGATAATGCAAAAGCAAATCTAAATGGCGAAATTATAAAGTTTATAGATGTTGAGATAGTTGAAGATGTGCTTGTTGAACATCGAGATAGACATATTGGGAAAGTGATATTTATCAAAGATGGTATTCCTATAGTTGTTTGTAGTGATGGACTTATAGGTTTGAAAGAGATTCGAGATAAAGATGATAATGAGATGTTTATCAATTTTAGAAGTAGGTTTAAATAAATCAAATGGAGCATGAAATGAAAAACTTTAGAGTGTCAATACAAGAAAAAATTAAAGCCTTTAATGAAAGTGGACTAATAGGTGAAACTTCTTTGGAAGCGATAGAAGAATATTGTAAAAAGAATAATATTACGATGCCATTGGTATGGAATGAGCAAGATAGTCAAACTATTATGATTATAGAAAAGTATTTCGAAGATAAATAGATGCAACCACAAACCCCAAAAATCTACCATATAGTACACATTGATAAACTTCAATCTATCGT
Organism: Epsilonproteobacteria bacterium UBA6211; assembly: GCA_002421845.1. Taxonomy (GTDB): domain Bacteria; phylum Campylobacterota; class Campylobacteria; order Campylobacterales; family Arcobacteraceae; genus UBA6211. The sequence goes on from DISL01000067.1 coordinate 5,365, forward strand.
AAATAGTGGTGGACTTCTTAGTGATAGTGAAGTGATACGATTAGGACTTGGTGGTACAACTATTGGGATGAATAGCATTAAGCAAAGAAGATTAACAGAACTTACTCTTTCGACTTACCCAAACTTACATGTAGGAGAGTGTGTACCCTTTTACTTTTGCCCTCGTTCTGTAATGCTTTATATGATGTATATCAAAAATGCAGAGTTGAGTTACAAAGGTGGGCAGGATGATATTATACATCTTGAAGCCGATTTGATGGGTTCAATAGATTGGGCAAATGTAAATGGTAAAAGATGGGTTTTTACATCTTCAAATGCAGGTTCAAGATATTTTGAAGATACAAATGACTTGAGTAATTTAGCTAACTTAAATTGGAATGCGATTAATGCAAGAAACTGGGGTGCAAATAGAGAACAAAAACAAGCAGAGTTCTTGTGTGAACAAAGTTTCACTTGGAATCTCATAGAGCGAATAGGTGTAAATACACAAAGTATGTATCAGCAAGCACAAAACATACTTGCTAGTGCTATCCACAAGCCTAGGATTGAGATAAAAAATGATTGGTATTATTGATGGAGAAAAAGATGATAGAGTATAAAAATGGAGATATATTTAATAGCGATGTAGAAGCTATAGTCAATACAGTTAATTGTGTTGGTATTATGGGTAGAGGTTTGGCACTTCAGTTTAAAAATAAATTTCCTCAAAACTTCAAAGAGTATGCAGTAGCTTGTAAAAATGAACAAGTCCAACCTGGGAAGATGCATATATATCAAACAGGGCAACTTACAAATCCAAAATATATTATCAATTTTCCAACAAAAAGACACTGGAAAGGGAAAAGTAAGATAGAAGATATAGAAAATGGGCTTGATGATTTAATAAAAACAATAGAAAAATATAGCATCAAATCAATCGCTGTACCACCACTTGGAAGTGGGCTTGGTGGACTCAATTGGCAAATCGTAAAACAAACTATAGAAAAGAAATTATCTAATGTAAATTGTAAAATAGTAGTTTTTGAACCACTTGAACAAAAGATTGAAAAAAATATAAGTAAAGAAGTGCCAAAAATGACAGCAGGTCGTGCAGCTCTCGTAGAGCTGATAGACAGATATCTAAAAGGTCTTATGGATCCTTTTATAAGTTTGCTTGAAGTACATAAACTGATGTACTTTATGCAAGAAGTGGGTGAACCCCTTAGGCTCAAATATAAAAAAGCTCCATACGGACCATATGCAGACAACCTAAGACATGTGATGAATACCATCGAGGGAAATTTGGTGAGTGGATATGAAGATGGTGGAGATGCTCCTGATAAACAAATCAAATTGGTGCCAGGGGCTATAGTAGATGCAAGAGAGTTTTTAAAAGATTTGCAAAATACACAAAAAAATTTTACAAGAGTATCAGAACTTGTTGATGGATTTGAAACACCATTTGGGTTAGAATTATTATCGACTGTACATTGGGTAGTAAAATATGAAGAAGCTAAAAATTTAAATGAAGTAGTCAACAAAATATATAGTTGGAATGATAGAAAAAAACAGTTTTCAAATAAACAGGTGCAAATAGCCCTTCAAACATTAAAAGAAAAAAACTGGATAACTTTAGGAGAAAATAATTAATGATACCATTTAATAAGCCACCTCTTACAGGAAATGAAGAAAAATATGTTTTAGAGTCAATAAAAAGTAATAAAATCTCAGGGGATGGAGAGTTTACAAAAAGATGCCACAAATGGTTTGAAGAAAAACTAAATTGTAAAAAAGCACTTCTTACTACAAGTTGTACACATGCACTTGAGATGGTAGCGATTTTGCTTGATATAAAAGATGGTGATGAAGTTATCATGCCATCATATACTTTTGTAAGCACGGCTAATGCTTTTGTTCTTCGAGGAGCAAAAATAGTATTTGTAGATATAAGACCTGATACTATGAATATAGATGAGACAAAAATAGAGCAAGCCATAACAGATAAAACAAAAGTAATAGTGCCAGTACACTATGCAGGTGTTGGGTGTGAGATGGATACTATAATGGATATTGCAAATAGGCATAATCTATTTGTAGTGGAAGACGCAGCTCAAGGGATGATGAGTAGTTACAAAGGTAAAGCTCTTGGAACTATTGGTCATCTTGGAGCATTTAGTTTTCATGAAACCAAAAACTATACAAGTGCAGGAGAAGGTGGACTACTTATTATTAATGATGAAAGATTTAAAGAAAGAGCAGAGATCATAAGAGAAAAAGGGACAAATAGAAGCTTGTTTTTTAGAGGTATGGTAGATAAATACTCTTGGGTAGATGTAGGAAGTAGTTATCTTATGAATGATGTGAGTGCAGCATATCTTTGGGGCAACTTAGAAAAAGCTGATGAGATCAATGAAAATAGATTAGCTACTTGGCAAAAGTATTATGATGGATTTAAAGAACTTAAAGATAAAGGCTTGATAGAGTTGCCAACTCTTCCAAATGGTTGCATCCATAATGCACATATGTTTTATCTAAAAGTGAAAGATTTAGAAGAAAGAACAACTTTATTAGAATATCTCAAACAAAATGGTATTTTAGCAGTATTTCATTATGTACCGTTACACTCGGCACCTGCAGGAGTTAAGTTTGGAAGATTTGATGGAGTTGATAAGTTCACAACTAGTGAGAGTGAAAAGCTTATAAGAGTTCCATTGTTTTATGGTATACAAGATGAGGAAATAAAACATATCGTATCTACAGTAGAAAGGTTTTTTGATAATGAATAAAAAACTTGTATTGGCTATTTCAGGTCAAATAGTTCGAGAAAATTCAGCCAATCTTATGAATTTTTGGAAAGGTTTTATAAATATTCAAAGAGCAATCCACAACATAGATGAACTCAAAATAGTAGCTCATAGCTGGAATCCAGAGTATGATAATCTTGTGAAAAATGTTTATAACATAGATATTTTAGAATCTGAAATTCAAAAAAATTTTGCAAAAGAATATATGCCTTTACTTAATCCTATTGATAGGTTTGAAAATGGACTAAAAAGATTTAACTCTACTTGGAAAAGAGTTTCATATCAAGCAATTTTAGGGAATGCAACTTCTAGGACAAAAGCAGTTAAATTATTAAAACAACTAATTCTTGGTAATCATGATAAAGTCTTGGCTGTGCGATGGGATGCAGGTTGTTCAGGAAGTAAAGAAGTGAATGTAATTAATTATGATGATTCGTTGGATGATAATTATTTTTATATCTCTTATTATAGTGAAGTTGATGAGGGATATGCTGATATGTGGTTTTTGGCACCTTATAAATATGCTAAAAAATTTGAAAACTATAAAAATTATGTTTTGGAAAGTTTTAGTGAAAAAAATGATTATTTTAATAATTTTACAAAAAATGGTTGGTTTTTAGCTCTTGAAAAAAACAATAAATTATTTGTGCTTAATCAATATAAAAATGCTATTTTAAGAAAAATACTAAATAGATTTCCTTTTGAATTATTTAAAAAAATATTGCCATTTTTGTCAAATAAAATCACAGGACTTCAGCAAAAAATCAAAAATATTATAGAAACTCCTCAAATAACAGGTGAAAACTCACTATTGTTTGAGATAAAAACAGATGTAAAATTTCCTAATTATCAGGCATTGAACAACCATGCTATACTTAAATCGTTTATAAAAGACAATAACTTACGAGAAGATATAAGATTTTTAGATATCAAAGATTTTGAAAATTTACCAAAAGGCCAAATGATAAATCCTCTTGATTTTTGTTATGTGATATATAGTCACTCTTCTTTTGATGATTGTTGGGAAATGGCTATAAATCAAGCAAAAGAAAACTTGCCAACTAATTGCAAAAAAATCTATTTGATATCTGAGGATTCTGATGCTACAAAAGAAAAGTTTGCTCAATATAATTTTGCAAATATAGAATTAGTCACTTATAATTCTGATAGTCCATATACTGATAGATTGATTGAAGTATTTAGTAAAATTACTGATAAATTTAATCTTTGTTATTTTGTACATGAAGATATGCCTTTAATATCTAGTATTGATGAAATATATTTAAATACACTTTTGCATTTTATGAATAATTCAAATGAATATTATATAAAGCTCGTAGATACTTCATATGTGGATCAAAAAGAACCTCATGATTCATTTCCAGCACTTGTAAAAAACATGGGAGGATATAGTATATCGGTTCAAGCATCACTTATGAAACTTGATCATATGATAAGCTTTTTGACAAATTTTCATACGGATATATATGGGTATGAACAGATTTGTACAAGATCAAACTTTACATTTAGTGCGGTACAAGGAACTAAAAAAATCGGTAAATATTTACTTTTTAATGAGTCTTTTCCGCATATATCTACTGCCATATCAAAAGGTAAATGGTGTACAAGTGAATGGAGAAATGAGATAGAAGAGTTATCTAAAAAATATAATATAGATTTATCTTTGAGGGGGGAATGTTAATGAGTAATGTTTTAGTCCCAAATGCACACGAACATTTAGATAATTTTAAATTATTTTTAGAAACAAAAACACCATTTAGTTTTGTACGATTTAGTGATGGGGAGATAGAAATCCTTAGAAATAGATACTTAGAAATTGGTGGTGGAAAAACAGTATTTCGAGGAAGAGAATTTAAAAATAGTTTTCCAGACTTTGATGCTAAAAAGTTTGATCCAAGAATCTATCAAAATATCAGAAAAGATTTACTCAGTTCCGCACTTTTTAGAGATAAAAAATTTTATAAAGGTATCCCAACTTCCCATAATGATGCTATAAAAGATAGAGAGTTTTTACTAAGGCTAAATGGCGGATATGAACTTAACATGACTTTTTCGGATCTATTTTTAAATTCAAATTATCTAAGATATAGAAAAGAGATTGTTCCACTGTTTGAAAGGTTTGAAAAGATTTTTGTGATAGCAAACTATAGAGCGAAGCTTTGTGGAATTTTACAAAAAGCACATCATATACATATACCCGATAACTTTTTTGCAACATATGATAATGTGATAAAAGAGGTTTATGAACAAATTGAAAATATACCAAATGATTCACTTGTACTTTCATCTGCTTCTTCACTATCTAATATTTTAGGTCATAGATTGTTTATGAAAAATAGTTCCATTACATTTTTAGATATTGGAACTTCTATCAATGATTTGCTGTCACTCAGTCATAATACAAGGGCTTATCATAGTGAAGAAAAATCATTTTTTCAAAAAATATTTTATAGAAACAAAAAAGGGTATGAGATCAAATGGTAAAAAAAGATGATTATAAAATAGCAGTAGTACTAAATGCATATAAACGAACAGAGTATCTAGAACTACAACTTGATGCGATAGAAAACCAAACTATAAAACCAAATAGAATCTATGTATGGCAAAATAAAGGTGGAGTGATACCTGAACATCTCAAATCTAGATTTATACTAGCTGAATGTTCTGATAATCTTGGGGTGTGGGCAAGATTTGCCTATGCACTCAATATTGATGCAGACTATATCTGTGTATTTGATGATGATACTATTCCAGGGGAGAGATGGTTTGAAAATTGTATAAATACCATAAAAGAGCATGATGGACTACTTGGAACAAGGGGGCTTAGATATATGAGTCCTAAAAGATATCATCCTTTTGAGCACTATGGCTGGGGAAACCCAAATGAAGAGACTATACAAGTAGATATCGTAGGGCATGCATGGTTTTTTAGAAGAGAACACTTAGCTATGTTTTGGAGTGAGATGCCACCACAAGATGCAAGCAAAATAGCTGGAGAAGATATTCATTTTTCATATATGCTTCAAAAGTTTGGTTTAGGGACATATGTACCACCACATCCAAAAGATGATTTGAGCCTTTGGGGAAGTTTACCTGAACATGGTAAAAAAATAGGAACCGATGAGAATGCTATCTCATCTGATCAAACTGCACTTAGTAGGTTTGATATAGCACTTCAATATTACACTTCTAGGGGCTTTACACTTTGTCTTCGTTTAGGTGATAGGCTGAAAAATGGAATAGTGCTTGGTTCAGGTGTCAGGGGAAATAATACCATCAGAAATCTAGTTAATAAAAATCCAAAAATAAAAGCAAGTGCAAAATGGATTTTAACAAAGTTAGAAAAAATTGGGATACATATCTAGATATAAAGGAAAAATATGAAAAGTAATTTAAAAAAAGTCTTAAAAAAAATTTTGAAGCCAATGTTTAAAATTTTTGATCCAATGCAGATAGTTAATGTAAATGGGCATTCTTATATTGGTGATATGTTTGGGTTGAATTTTAAAGATTATATGTATGAAAATAATATGAAAGAAATTCAGCAAAAATTAGAAAAAGATTTAGATGAAGAATCTATTGAAATTATTCGTAGAAAAATTGAAATTTTTAAAAATTTTCCTTTGTGGAATACTGTATATTCTAAGAATATAAGGAGCATTGATAAAAATATTATTTACAATGGTGAAGAAATTAAACAAGCGAAAAAATTTATAGAAGAAATTCCAAAGTTAAAGTCAAAATATCACTTAAAAACATATATTCCAGAAGTTGTTTATTATCATCATGGACTTAAATTAGTACCAGAAAAAGTATTACAATATATTGAAAATAAAATATTTTTAGATTGTGGGGCATCATACGGAGATAGTGCAACTATTTTTATCAAAGATTATAGTCCTAGTTTAGTAAAGTCATTCGAAATGACAGATAGTCCAACGATAGCTCAAAAAGAATATATAACAACACTTAAAGACAATGGGATTGTAAATAAATATGAGTTTATTTCAAAAGGTGTGACGGATAATTGTGATAATGTATTAGGTTGTGAAATGACAACTATTGATAATTATTTATCAACTGAAACAGTTGGTTTAATTAAAATGGATATTGAAGGGGCTGCACCCTTTGCTATAAATGGTGCAGTAGAAACTATAAAAAGAGATCGACCAGTTTTGCTTATTGCATGTTATCATACTCCAAAAGAATTTTTTGAGATTAAACCATTTTTAGAAAGTTTAGATTTAAATTACAAATTTATGTTTAGAAATTTAAATTTAATTGATAATTTTGAACATGAAACTACATTAATTTGTGTACCTAGAGAAGTTTTCTGATTTTAGAATGAATTACAAAAATTTTATAAAATACATTCCTAAAAACTTACAAAAAAGAGTTATGTTTTTAATACCACTCTTAAGCTTATCAGGGATTTTTGAGGTTGTATCTTTAGCTTTATTGATACCATTAATTAGTTTAGTGCTTCAGCCGTCAAATGATTCTTTTGTGATTAGTTTACTTGGTTTGACAAACAGTACTGCTGCTGAAAAAATCATTGTAGTGTTTGGTATATTTATTGGGGTGATTATTTTAAAAGGTATTTTTGTTTATTTTGTTTCTAAATATACTTTTACTACAGCTTTGAAAATCAAAGTATCGTTTCAAAACTTACTATTTAAAAACTATTTACAAAAAGATTTTATCAAGCATCTTGATTCTAATAGTGCTAATTACTTAAGAAATATCACTACAGAGTGCCATCAGATTGAGGGTAGATTTATTATGCCTGGGCTTACATTAGTAGCAGAAGTTTTACCAGTATTATTTATAGTGGCATTTTTAGTGTATCTCAATCCATTAGGGGTACTAATAGCAACTGTAGTTTTTACACTATCTGGATTAATAATCACAAAAACTACATCAAAATATCTTAAAGCATATGGAAAAGAACAAATCCAAACTGACGGAATGCAAGTTAAGATCGCAAAAGAAGCATTTAGCAGTTTAAAAGAGATAGCTTTATATAAAAAAGATGAACAGATTTCAAGAGTTTTTGAAAGCTATACCACTAAAAGTGCAGATTTAATCTCAAATGCATTAGCTCTAGGGCAGATACCAAAATTTGTCCTTGAAGTTGTAGGGCTTATGACTATTTCGCTTATAGCATATATTAGTTTTTCACAAGGGGCTACGGCAAATGAAGTTTTGATAGAGCTTGCTGTATTTATGGGAGCTATTGTGAAACTTCTACCATCAGCAAATAGAATAGTGAT